>CADBRO010000325.1 GCA_902797075.1 uncultured Lachnospiraceae bacterium | reverse complement strand
TTCAGATGGTGGCCCTTGATCCCGAGCACAATCCGGATATGCGAAATCCCTGCGGAATCAAGGCTTTGTGGGAGGATGATCTTTTAAAGCCCGAGGAGGCTTACTTTTCATATTTTGACTGGGTGCTTGATCAGGCGGAAGCATACGGTTTCTATGTGCTTCTCCTCCCGGTCTGGGGCGAGCTGGTCGTCGGCTGGGACTGGAACGGCGGAACCCGTGAGAAGATGGTGACGGAGCAGAACGCATTTTCCTATGGAAAATGGCTCGGCAAAAGAATGCGCCACAGGAACAATATCATCTGGTGCCTCGGCGGCGACCGCATGCCTGTCACCCGGGGAGTGGATTACCGGCCCGTATGGCGGGAACTGGCTGAGGGCCTTTCGGATGGTCTTACCGGAAAGCGCCTGAAGTACAACGAGAGCAGGGAAGAGTGGAGAAAGCTTCTCATTACCTATCACGCATGCCACGAAGCGGAGACCGGGCTCTGCTCGACATTCTCCTACTGGACGCCGGAGGATCAGTGGATCGGTTTTACGATGCTGCAGTCGGGACACGGACTTTACAAGAAGAATTATGAGCTCGTGGAAAACGAGAGACAACCGAAGAAGTTCGGGGATCTGGAGCTTATTTATCCGGTCTGGGACGGCGAGCCGGCCTATGAAATGATGCCGACAACCTGGCCTGTGAAGGACGCGGACAGCTTCCACGGAACCTATATGGTGAGAAAACGCGCTTACTGGTCTCTCTTTTCCGGTTCTTTCGGGCATACCTACGGGCATGCGTCCGTCTGGTGCTCCGCGACGGAAAAGGATAAGAATATGGTCTGCAGGCATACCTGGGCGGAGGCGATCAAATCCGAGGGATCAAGGCAGATGAAGATTCTGAGGGATTTCCTTGAATCATACCCGCTTTGGGAGTTCGAGCCCGCGCGCGGCAGACTTCTTCGCCAGGCGTCCGGCGAAGATGAACTGGATCTTCACGAGGAGGCGCTTGCGAGCGCGGCAAGGAACCAGATGCTTGTTTATTTTGCGGCGGATACGGAGGAACGGATCGACGTCAGCGGCATTTTCGAAGGAGATGCCGTCTGCGGCGCCTGGTTTAATCCTTCTGACGGAAGCCTCACGGAGGTCAGTGAATACGCGGCGGAAAAGGACGAAGAAGGAAGAAAAATCGTTTGCGCCGCGAATCACCGGAAGTCCGGGGAGGACCGGATTCTGATTCTTGCAAAGGATCCCGCCGGGATCTGCGTGCAGTCCGGAGTTTACGGGGCAAAGAGTGAGGAAGCCGAAGCGGCCAAAGTATTCGAATGGTGATTAGAACGGTGTTTTATATGTGGATCGGGGCAGGCCTCCGATCCGCATTTTACCTTTACAAAGATCCGAAATAATAGTAAAATTTTTCTATCTGCAGACTCCATTTTGCAGAAAAAGGCAGGAAATAAATCATATCGTAAACAGGAGGTTGATTTCATGGTTTATTCGGCAGAAGTTAAAGGCATGTGTCCTGTACACCAGGGCGTGCACCACGGCGCGGCACCGATTCCGGAAGAAGCAAAGTGGGTAAAGTCCCGTGAAATAAAGGATATTTCCGGCTATACGCACGGCATCGGCTGGTGCGCACCGCAGCAGGGATGCTGCAAACTTTCCCTTAACGTCAAAGACGGCATCATCCAGGAAGCGCTCGTCGAGACACTCGGATGTTCAGGAATGACCCATTCTGCAGCCATGGCGGCCGAAATTCTTCCGGGTCTCACCATTCTTGAAGCGCTCAATACCGACCTTGTATGTGACGCGATCAATACGGCGATGAGAGAACTCTTCCTTCAGATCGTCTACGGCCGTACCCAGAGCGCGTTCTCAGAGGACGGACTTCAGATCGGCGCCGGCCTTGAGGACCTCGGCAAGGGCACGAGAACCATGGTCGGAACAACTTACGGCACCCTCGACAAGGGCCCGCGTTACCTTGAGCTGACAGAAGGCTATATCACAGAACTTGCTCTTGACGAAAACGATGAGATCATCGGATACAAATATCTCAACTTCGGCAAGATGATGGACTTCATCAAGGCAGGCGACGAACCGGTCAAGGCGATCGAGAAGGCTTCCGGACAGTACGGACGCATTCAGGATGCAGTCAGATTTATTGATCCGCGGAAAGAATGATACAGGGAGGAAAGAATAATGATTACATTTGAATCTTACGAGAGAAGAGAGAAGCAGATCCTTTCCAAACTGGCTGAGTA
>CADBRO010000324.1 GCA_902797075.1 uncultured Lachnospiraceae bacterium | reverse complement strand
GGAGATTCCGGCCTACGACGGACATAATCTGGCGGATTACGGCGACGTGGTGATTGTGAATCTCAATCACAGGCTGAACTGCGTCGGTTTTCTGGATCTCAGCTCCTTCGGGGATGAGTTCAAATATTCCGGAATTGCCGGCATGGCGGATATCGTACTTGCCCTCAGATGGGTGCATGAGAATATCGCGGCATTCGGCGGAGATCCGGAAAATGTGACGGTGGCCGGCCAGTCCGGCGGAGGAGGAAAATCGACGAACCTCATGCAGATGCCGCCGGCGGACGGACTTTACCACAAGGTGATCAGCGAGAGCGGAGCGCTTCGCAGCCGTCCGGGAATGACGCTTTACCAGGAAAAGAAAAGGTGGCAGAAACTCGGTGAAAAGACCGCGGAGAATCTCGGGCTGACAAAGGAGACGATCGGCGCAATCAGGACCATTTCCTATGAGAAACTCTCGAAAGCGGCTGAAGACGCGGGCAGGGAACTTGAGATGCCCGGCGGACTGATGCTGTTTGAGCCTTCTCCCGTTGAAGGATGGTTCGAAGGCCTCTACAGTACGGTTGGATTCCGGGAAGAGGCAAAAGATATTCCCGTGATTGCGGGGACGGTGCTCGGCGAGTTTAATTTCATGCATTATCTCGGAGATAAGACGCGGTATTCCGAAGAGGAAAAAGCGGAAATGATCAAAAAACAGTACGGTGAGGACGCGGAACGGGTATCAGAGTTATTTGCCGGAATTTACCCCGGATTTGATCCCCTGTACGCGCTCAGCGTCGACAACAGCTTCCGGCCGAATACACTGCGCTTCTTAAACGCCAGAACGATGACGGACGCGGCGCCGTGCTACAATTACCAGATGCAGTGTGTTGTGCCTTATATGGGGGGCCTCGCCCCCTGGCACTGCGCGGAGATACCTTATGTGTTCCGGAACGTGGATATGGAGCCGGTCGCTTCAACCGGATATGAGTATTCGGAGAAGCTGCAGGATGAGATCAGCGATGCATGGCTTGCCTTTATGAGAACCGGGAATCCCTCCACGGAAAAACTGCGCTGGGGACCATTTACGCACGACGGGATGCAGAGGATGGTTTTTGCGGAAGTTTCGCGCATGGAGTCGTCGGACGACCGGGAACTGATGGAACTTGTAAGGCAGCATGTGCCTGCGTTCATCTGACAGGAAACAAAATGTTCGCTGCTAAGACTATAAGGAGTCCTCATATGACAAACAAAGAAGTAATTGCGGCATTTTACAAGGAATTTTTCAATGATCACGATATCGACAGCGCTCTTAAATATGTGAAGGAAGATTATATCCAGCACAATCCGGGCGTTGAACAGGGAAGAAAAGGAATCATGGACGGATTCCGCGAGAAATTCAAGGTTGATCCGACGTTTAAGCTTGAGATCAAGATGATGATCGAGGAAAACGACATGGTCGCCGTTTACCTTAAGAACGTCGATCCGGAAGGAAATACAAAAGCGCGCGTCGTTGATATTTACAGACTTGAGGACGGAAAACTGGCGGAGCACTGGGACGTCCTTATGCCCTGCAAATAAGACCGGTGACGTACTGGAGGAATTTAAGACTTGAATCTCGCTTTTATTGTTTTTCAACAGACGCTGAAAATGGCCATCTTCATGATGATCGGATGGCTGCTTTATAAGAAGGGAAAGATCACAAAAGAAGGAAGCGCTTCACTTGCACAGCTTCTGATTAATGTGATTATTCCGGCTACGATGATCAACAGCTTCGCGGTTGAGAAGACACCGGAGAAGATGAAGGAATTCTGGATCTGCCTTTTTCTTTCACTCGGAATTCAACTGATCGCGCTTCTCATTGCAAGGATTATTTTTGCGAAAAAGCCGATCCCGCAGTTTGCGGCTGCATTTTCAAACGCCGGATTTATCGGGATTCCGCTGATCCAGGCGTGCTTCGGGGATCACGCCGTGTTCTACCTTGTCTGGCTGCTGATCATTCTCAATGTCTTTCAGTGGACCTATGGATCAATGCTGATTTTAGAGAGCGTACCGGAACGCGGCGCGGAGGAAAGGCCTTCCCTTCAGAGTCTTCTCTTTAGTCCGATTATCATTGCGGCGGTTCTCGGAGCGGTCGTATTTGTCACAGGCGCCGGCGGGCGGCTTCCGTCGCTCATAAGCGGAACGATCGGAAGCCTTTCGCAGTTGAACGGCCCCATCGCGATGATCGTTCTGGGAGTGTATCTGGCACAGTCGGATCTTTTGCATGCGCTTACAGACAGGACGCTTCTTATTACCTGTGCAGTGCGGCTTATCGTGATTCCCGCAGTGTTCGCGGTATTTTTAGGTTTTATTCCGGTGAATCCGGAGATCCGCATGGCGCTTTATATTGCAGGCGCCGCACCGGCCGGCGCGAATGTGGCAGTTTATTCCCAGCTTTATCATGCGGATTACGCTTCAGCGTGCCGTATAGTGACGCTCAGCACGATTCTTTCGATCGTCGTTTTGCCGGTCATGATCGCCTTTGCGTCGCTTCTGATTCACTGATCCTGCAGACAGGTCAAAATACAATGCTTTCTTTGACCTGCCGTTAGAGGAATAAAAGGGCAGGTCACATTTGAACAGGCAGAAATGGTGAAAACGTGAAAAGTCATTTCGCACTCTTTAAGGTAAAATCATACACAGAGTATCCGGTGAAAGAGCGACTGCTTTAGCATCGGAACGAGGCAAATAAAAATACCGGATATAACCGGGGAAAGAGGGAATTATGGCAGATTATGAAGCTCAGGTAGTCGTTATTGCCGGCGGTCCGTCTGGTCTTGCGGCAGCTGTTCAGGCAGCAGAGGACGGAATGGACGTCATCCTTATCGAGAAAAACGCAGCGGTCGGCGGCGCAGCCAACATGGGCATGGGACCGCTCGCAATCGGATCCCATTATCAGAAGAGACAGATGATCGATATTACTGTCGAGAAGGCTCTGAAGATGTTCATGGAGTACACGCATTACAATGTAGACGGACGTCTCGTAAAGAGATATTTCGATCAGTCTGCCGAGACTATTGAATGGCTCGAGGACATGGGCGTTGAATTCGAAGGCGCTTATAAGTATTTCACCAAGTCAGAGGCTACATGGCACATCGTCAAGACCGACCAGGGTATCGGACCGCGTGCTGCTTCTTTCATGAACAAAGCCCTTTACGCAAGAGCTCTGGAGCTCGGCGTCAAGGTTCTCCTTGAGACTCCGGGCAAGAAGATCCTTCTTGATGACGAAGGCAAGGTCTGCGGTGTTCTTGCAACTGACAAGGACGGTAAGGAAATCACCATCGAGTGCAAGGCAGCCATCATCTGCACAGGCGGCGCGGGCTGCAATCCTGAATTCATCAAGGAACAGACCGGCTATATCGCGGGCGTGGATATGTTCAACTTCATGATCCCGGGCAATGTCGGCGACGGAATCAAGATGGCCTGGGAAGCGGGCGGACGCAAGGTCCCGGTCCGCATCGAGCAGGCCGCGAATTTCGAAGGCATCGACGAGCTGTCCCAGAGCGTTGCCAATATCCTGATGCAGCCGAACCTCCTGGTCAACCTGGACGGCAAGCGTGTCATGGACGAAGAGCAGATGCAGAACACCACCTTCTTAAGCAACGCGGCGTCCCGCCAGAAGGGTCGCAAGCTGTTCAGCATCGTTGATACCTCCATCGTCAAGTATTACATGAGAAACGGCGTCGACGAGATCAGCATGGTCCGCTTCAACCCGGACTGCTCCGACTTCATCGAAGGCGTGAAGGTCGGCATCGAGAACGGCAACAAGGGCATCTTCGTGGCCGATACGATTGAGGAGCTGGCGGAGAAGTGCGGCATCAACGTGGACAACCTCGTTGAGACGGTAGACAACTACAACGACTACTGC
>CADBRO010000323.1 GCA_902797075.1 uncultured Lachnospiraceae bacterium | reverse complement strand
TCAGGGATGATACTCAAGTCTGACCCCGTTTCCATTAAAGAACCGGAGCATTTTCCTCAGCGGTAAAGCAGGTATTCGCAACTTACTCATGATCCGGCTTGAAAATAGCAACATTTTACTCCTATTCGAACTTGACAAAAGAAATCTTGGGAATATAATTTCAGTTAGATCTTTCTAACATTTATTTAAGAGGTGCGGTTATGAACATCATAGAACTTTCAGACGTATCCCGTATCTACAGAAACGGTGAACACGAACAGCGCGCACTCGACCACGCGAACCTGACCCTTGAGGAGGGCCGTTTTATCGTCGTTCTCGGCCAGAGCGGCGCCGGCAAAAGTACGCTGCTTAATCTCATCGGCGGCCTTGACAGCCCCACCTCCGGAACCATCACGGTTGCGGGACGGGACATTTCCACTCTGACGCCCAACGAGCTCGCCGACTACAGAGCTGACACGGTCGGCTTCGTCTTTCAGTCCTACAACCTGATTCCGACCCTGACCGTCATTGAAAATGTCGCACTCGTTAAGGACATCGCGTCCGATCCCTTAAGCAGCCACGACATGCTGAAGGCAGTCGGACTTGAAGATCACATCCACAACTTTCCCTCAGAGCTCTCGGGCGGCGAGCAGCAGAGAGTCTCGATCGCGCGGGCGCTTGCCAAAAACCCGAAGATTCTTCTCTGCGACGAACCGACCGGAGCGCTTGACTCGGAGACCGGCGTCATGGTGCTGAAGCTCCTGCTCTCCATGGCGAGAGATCTCGGAAAAACCATCCTGATCGTAACGCACAACCAGAACATTGCGAAAATGGCGGATGTCGTTGTCCACGTAAGAAACGGCCATATCGTTTCCTGTGAGGAGCAGGCGAATCCGCTGGCGGCGGAGGAGGTGGACTGGTAATGCTCCGCAGAAAGCTTCTCAGAACCTTCCGGCGCTACATGGCGCAGTTCATCTCAATGATCATCATGATCTGTCTGGGCGTCGGCGTATTCCTCGGCTTCAATATGGAGTGGTACTCCCTTGAAAAAGATACCTCCTATATCTTTGACGAGACCGGTTTCGCGGACTACCGCATTTATTCTGAAAATGGCTTCTCTGCCGAAGATCTGGAGGCTGTCCGGAAGATTCCGGGCGTCACGGACGCCACCCGCTTCCTTACGGTAAATACGTCCGTAAAGGACAGCGCCGACGTGATCGCCATCGCCGTCACGGAAAACGACAGTGTGTCCGGCACGTATCTGGTCGAGGGCGAGCCCTACGACGAAACGAGTGAAGACGGCTTCTGGCTCTCGGACCAGTACGCCGCCAAAAATGATATCGCCGTCGGAGACACGCTGACACTGACTTACAAGACGCTGACCGTCGAAGGAACTGTCCGCGGGCTGATAAAAGCCAGCGAGTTTCTGATCTGCGTGCCCGACGAGACCCAGATGATGCCGGATTACAACACCTACGGCTTCGCGTATCTGTCGCCGGTGATGCTGACGAAGATCATTCCCGCCATTTTCAGGAACTTCATCGGGGATAATCTCTACTACCAGATCAACGTGAAAAGCGGCCTTTCAAAGGCTGAAATGATCAGTGCCGTGGATGCAGCGCTGGGAAAGACACTTCTCGTTCTGTCAAAGGCGGAAACCGTGTCCTGGTCCGAGGCGCAGGGCGAGATTGAGGAAGGCAAAACCATGGGTTCCATCCTCCCGGTGCTCTTCCTTGCGATCGCGATTCTCACGATGGTCACCACGATGCACCGCATCACCGCAAGCGAAAAAACACAGATCGGAACCCTGAAAGCGCTCGGCTTCCGGGATAGCAGGATTCTCCGGCATTACAGCTCATACGCGCTTTTCATCGGCCTTACGGGTTCAGTGCTCGGTATCGGGCTCGGCTATCTGCTGGGCTGGTATATCATGAACCCCGGGTCCGCGATGGGAACCTATATTGATATGCCGCGCTGGACGCTCTATGTACCGCGATTCTGCTGGGTGGTTCTTGTCGCAATGAACGCCGCCCTGACAGGGATCGGTTATCTCTCTGTGAAAAAGATGCTTCAGGGTACGGCCGCAGACGCGCTTCGTCCCTACACGCCGAAAAACATGAAGCACCTCGGTCTCGAGGAGACGAAGGCATTTAAGAAACTGAATTTCGGGACAAAATGGAATCTCCGGGACATTCTCCGCCACAAGGCGAGATCCTTCATGACGCTCTTTGGCATCATCGGCTGTATGATCCTCCTCGTCGGAGGACTCGGGATGAAGGACACCGCGGACAATTTCATACAATCATTCTTCGATGAGGCGATCTGCTATGAGACGAAAGTCAATCTCGACAGCGAGAACACCGGAAATGAAAAAGCAGCTGAGCTTGCGGACGAGCTTCAGGGCGACTGGAGCGCTCTTTCGTCCGTGCAGCTCGAAGACAAGGGCGTCGGACTCGAAATCTACCACGTACCCCACGATCTCGTCCGCTTCGTCGACAGGGATATGAATTTCGTCGATCTTTCGGATGACGGGGCATATATCTGTGACAGACTCGCGCGGGAATTCGGACTTGCCGTGGGCAGCAGCATCACATTTTCACCCTACGGAAGCGACGATATCTACACAGCTCCGGTGGTTGGAGTGCTCCGGTCCATGAGTGAGAGCATCACCATGTCGGACGCTGCCGCCGAAAAACTCGGAATCGATTTTAAGATTAATACCATCTATACGAATGCGCCGGAGATACCGGAATCGGAGTTCATCCTGAATTCCCAGACAAAGAAGGCGCTGATGGATTCCTTCGACTCCTTCATGGAACTGATGAACGTCATGATCGCTCTTCTCTCTCTGGCAGCAATCGTACTGTCGCTGGTGGTGCTCTACAACCTCGGTATCATGAGCTACACCGAGCGCTACCGGGAAATGGCGACTCTCAAGGTAGTCGGTTTCAAGGACCGCAAAATAGCGAGTCTTCTCATCAGCCAGAATCTGTGGCTGACGGTGATCGGCATTCTGATCGGTCTGCCGGCAGGGTTCGGCGTCCTCAAGTACCTGCTGAATGCGCTGGCCTCCGAGTACGAGATGAAGCTGACGATCGGACCGCTGACCTACCTCGTGAGCATTCTTCTGACCTTCCTCGTCTCCCTCGGTGTCGGCCTTCTGGTCGCCCGGAAAAACCGGAAGATCGATATGGTCGCGGCGCTGAAAACCGAGGAGTAATCGGGAAAATTCCGATGAAAAGCAGTCCGGTTATCCGTGTTACAGTATAGCTTTCAAGCCGGACACCTGCTACAATAACGTCATGGAGGGACTGCATATGGTAGTAGTAATCAATGATGACCGTGTAACTGATGTTGAAGCATATCTTCCGCACGCAAAGGCGTTTGCGGCGGACGCTGTTGCGCATGACAAAGGGCTTATATCCATGGAAGTCCTGACGGATCCGGCGGTTCCCGGAAGAGTTCTCTATCTGTCCCATTTCGAGACGGAAGAAGATTTCAGGAATCACGCGGCAGGGGAGACATTCAAAAAGCATCTCCCGAATCTGGGTCCGTA
>CADBRO010000322.1 GCA_902797075.1 uncultured Lachnospiraceae bacterium | reverse complement strand
CTGGACATCTTTCAGCCTTACGTTTTGTCCGTTGAGCATGTATTCAGACTCTCCGGAACGGAACAGACGGCGGGATACGGTAACTTCCGTGTAATCGACCGGAAGCACGCCGTCGGAATTGTCGATCGTTATGGATACAAAAGCAAAGCCCTGCGCTTTTCTGAGCGCAGTGCCCGCAAAAATGACGTCCTGCATCGCAGTACCGCGGAGCTGTTTGACCTTCTGTTCGCCCAGCACCCAGCGCACGGCATCGGCAATATTGGACTTTCCCGAACCGTTCGGACCGACGATGGCAGTGACGCCGTCATTAAACTGCAGCAGGGTCTTATGTGCAAAAGACTTAAAACCCTGAATTTCAATAGACTTCAGATACATGAGTATATAAGCTCCTCACGCATGGAAGGATGGTTCAGACCAGATGTAGTTTTCTGCATGCTTTCATGGCTGCATCCTGCTCTGCATTTTTCTTGGAATGTCCGTCCCCCTCCGCAATGAGCTGTTCATTGATATATAGCTTTGCATGGAAGTGCTTCATATGCTCCGGACCCGAAAGCGGCTCTGTATCGTAAGTCAGGACATCCTCGCTGTTCTGCTGGACATAGGCCTGGATCAGGCTTTTGCCGTCGCGAAGAAGTGAGAGCTCGTTGATCTGTCCGATCACAAAACTGTCAATGAACTGCTCTGCGGCTTCATAACCGCCGTCAAGATAGATCGCCCCGATCACAGCCTCAAAGGCGTCTGAAAGGATCGACGCTTTCTCCCGTCCGTGACTGAGCTCCTCACCATGACCAAGGTACAGATAATCTCCGAGGCCGATCGATCTGGCACAGGTTTCCAAAGCTGTCTCAAAAACAAGAGAGGAGCGCTTTCTTGTAAGCTCTCCTTCCTCAACCAGCGGATGTGCCTTATATAAATGATCTGATACTGCAAGCTCCAGTACGGCGTCTCCGAGAAACTCCAGCCGCTGGTTGCTTTCAAAACGCTGCATTCTCATCTCTCCGGAATAAGAGGGATGGATGAGCGACTGCCGCAGCAGTGAATCGTTATGAAACTGATATCTGATAATAGTTTGAAGCTTTTGTAGATCTTTTTCCATGCAGAATTTATGTGAGATCCTTAATTTTTTCAACAACATCTGAAACGGTCTGAATGCTGCCGATATCTTCAGGGTCGATTTCAATGCCCAGCTCGTCTTCAAATGCCATCACGATCTGTGCCATATCCAGAGAATCCGCATTAAGATCTTCAGTAAAATTCGAATCGGGAGTGATATCCTCCGGATCGATATTCAGTACTTCTGCAATAATGCCGGCAATTTTTTCAAATTCCATAATCAGGTCTCCTACTGTAAGCATCTGTGATTTGAGAAACTGTACAGCCCGAAAATGCTGAACAGTTACTTTTTATATACATCATCAGACGGAATTTAGCAACACTTATGTGTCATGACAGGGAAGATTCTTCCCCGGCGCTCTCAGCGATCGCGGCAGCGATCTTATCGCCGACACCGGATGAAACATAGTTGCGTGCCTGCAGAAGAGCATTTCCGATCTCCTTGCGGCTGGCGTTTCCATGACACTTGATCACGGGTCCCTTCAGTCCGAGAAGCACCGCTCCGCCATGCTCGGAGGCATCAAAGGACTTGATCTTCGCTTTCAGGGGTTTGATGATCACAGCGGCCGCAAGTTTGGTAAGAATGCTGCTCTTTAAGACATCCTTGATCATTCCCATGAGCACGCCTGCGGTTCCTTCCAGTGTTTTGATGATGGCGTTTCCGGTAAATGCATCCGCAACAACGACATCCGCCTCGCCATATACGACATCACGAAACTCAACAAAGCCCTGGTAATTGACATCCGCCATCTCCTTGAGCATGGCATGGGCTTCTTTTGTCAGCGCATTGCCCTTCTCCTCTTCAAGTCCGAGATTTGCGAGCTTGACGGAAGGATTCTCGAAATGCATGACCTCTTTCATGTAAATGGAGCCCATCTGTGCGAACTGACACAGCCATTCCGGCTTTGCGTCTACGTTGGCACCGCAGTCCATGAAGAAGCAAAATCCCTTTTTTGTCGGTACAAATGCAGCCAGCGGCGCGCGCTGAACGCCCGGAAGACGTCCGACCTTGAGCTGCCCGGCAGCAAGAAGCGCGCCCGAAGAGCCGGCGGAAACGAATGCATCTGCTTCTTTGTTTTTCAAAAGCTCTGCGCCGCGGGTGATGGTGGAGTCTTTCTTTTTACGGATCGCCT
>CADBRO010000321.1 GCA_902797075.1 uncultured Lachnospiraceae bacterium | reverse complement strand
TGCTTCCATGGGTTTTCCTCTGATGGTGGAATGGGTTTGGTGCGGTCCTCAGGCGAGCGGATTGACAAGCTCCACGGTATCGATGACAGGCAGGTGATACCGCTCCGCCAGTTTGTGCGCGGCCTCGATCGCGTCCGGGCGGACCATGTTGTGCACGCGGTGCGCGTCGGAGCCGAGGATGGCGGTGCAGCCCGTTTCGCCGGCGATCCGCCAGAAGGTGTCGTTCGGATAATTGCGGTTGTCTTCGATGCCGAGCAGATTGATCTCCAGAGGCATCGAAAGCGCATGGGCTTTTTCGCAGAGAGCCCGCATTTCCCGCTCGTACAGCTCGTCGTTTCCGCTGAAGCGGATGACGTCCGGATGCGCGAAATACGTGAACAGTCCGGTGTCCAGCGCCTCGCTGCAGATGCGGCAGTACCGGACCAGTGTTTCTGGATTCGTAGTCGGAGCGCCGCAGTAGTCGCCGCCATTTTCATCGCCGAGGAAATGCTGGCCGAGGATGAAGTACTCGATCGGATACGGCTTCATCATCTCAAGCTGCCTGTCGATATAGCGGCTGAAATACTCGACTTCAAATCCGAGATGGATCTCGATCTCCCGGCTGTATTCTTTCTTCAGGTCGAGGATCGTCGTCACATAGTCCTCGAGCTGGTCGACGCGCATGCGGCAGCGGCTCTTGTAACCGCCTTCAAACGGGACGGGCACATGATCCGAAAAACCGAGGATCTTAAGGCCTCCCTGAATCGCGCT
This sequence comes from uncultured Lachnospiraceae bacterium, assembly GCA_902797075.1. GTDB lineage: Bacteria > Bacillota > Clostridia > Lachnospirales > Lachnospiraceae > Chordicoccus. The sequence continues at coordinate 2,141 of CADBRO010000321.1, read as the reverse complement.
CTCAACATATTCTTTCTCGGTTCCGGAGGCGTGCTGGCACCTCCAGGTGTGGCTGTGATAATTTGCGTACATAAATCCCTTCCTTTGCTGTTTTGCGGCATTAGTATACATCAGGAAGATGCCGGACTGCAAGGAAGGGATCCGTTCTTATGTGAGGGTATTTATTTGTAGAGGGGCGGAATGCTGCCTGCTTTCCTGTCACGCGACCGGATCATCTTTCGGAAGCACGATGTTCAGAATGACGGCCATGATCGTCGCGATGACGACCGGTGATTTTCCGAAGATAATGGTGATCTCGGGAGGAAACTGGCTCATGGAGGAGGAAGCCTGCGCGATGCCGACGCCGAGCGCCGCGGACAGTCCCACGATCGTCGTGTTCCGGGCGGACAGATGTTCCGACGTGATGAGCTTCATACCGGTCATCGCGATCGTCGAGAAGACCGTCACGGTCGCGCCGCCGAGGACACACTGCGGGATCGTCGTAAGAAGCGCTGAGAATTTCGGGCAGATGCCTGCGGCGAGCATGAACAGGGATGTCAGGGCAAAGACCGTCCGGTTGATGACTTTGTTCGTGATCACGATGCCGACATTTTGCGAATAGGTCGCGGTCGGGAGGCACCCGAACAGGGCAAAGACCATATTGGACAGGCCGTAGCAGACGATGCCTCCCTGCAGTTCACCGGTGGACGGCTCGCGGTTCATGCCGCCGATCGTGGTGGACGTGTAGTCACCGATCGCCTGGATCGAATTGATGACAAAGAGAAGCCCCAGGGCCACGCATGCGTCGATGCGGAACTCCACCCCGAAATGCATGAAGCGCGGGAGCTGGAACCACGCGGCGGAGGCGATCCCCGAGAAGTCGACCATGCCGCAGATCAGCGCGATGACATATCCGACGAGCAGACCGAGAAGGATCGAAGCCAGCTTCAGGAGACCTTTCCCTTTGTTCTGGAACAGGAGTACCACGATGAGCGTGGCGGCCGCTACCGCCCAGTTCTGCCAGGACCCGTAGACAAGGGCCGGCGTGAGGTGCTTGGTCTCCACAACCAGTTCATATGTATTGGCGGTTCCGCCGGCCATGTAGTTGATCGCTGTCGGATAGAGCGACAATCCGATCGTGAACACGACCGTGCCGGTGATGATCGGGGGAAAGAGTTTGCGGATCGGCTTGATGAAAAGTCCGACGAGGATCGCCAGCAAGCCGCCGAAAATGACGCCGCCCGCGATCGTCGCGACATTTCCCCCTGCTTCAACGATGGCCTGCATGCTTGGCAGATAGGCAAAGCTGATGCCGAGGATCACCGGCAGTCCGGAACCGAACCGGAAGCGTCCGATCTGCAAGGGGAACAGCTGCAGAAGCGTGGCCAGCGCGGAGAAGACCAGAGACGCCTGAATCAGGAGAATCCGGCTTGCGCTGTCCATGCCGAGTGCATTTGAAATGATGATAGCCGGCGTCACGCAGCCGACGATCATGGCGACGAGGTGCTGAAGAGAGAGGGAGAGCGCGTCTCCGATGGGCGGGCGGCCTTTCCACTGAAAGAGAACGCCATGGCTGGAATCCGACTTCATAAGCTTATCCTCCGGTGAAGAAAAAAGAGAAAAGATATGAATGTGACCTTTGCAAACTATTATATAGCATATCAAACAAAAAGTAAGCACCGGGAAGGTTTTTCTAATAGGAAAAAATTGTTGTCCGGTAGAGAATAAGGGATGGCGGAATTCGGAATCGTACCGGTCGGCTCAGATGAGGAACTTCCCGTCTCGATCGGCATTGGGTATAGAATCTGACACAGTTATAAAAACGGAGGCTGAGTGGTAGCAAATTGCGCTTGCGAAGGGTATGATAAGAGAGAGCTGTTTGTCTTATAGAGTGCCAAGAAAGGAATGAAGGTGATCAGATGACAGACCGGTTGATGCAGCAGCTGGCATTTGCCCTCGAGATTGATAAAGAGAAGAATATACTGCGGCAGACGCACCTGTCCGGCCACGGCCGCCGTGAAAATGACGCCGAGCACGCCTGGCACATGGCTGTGATGGCGTATCTCCTCAAGGAATACGCAAATGAACCCGTCGACATCGGGCGGGCCATGCTGATGTGCCTGATCCATGATATCGTCGAGATCGACGCGGGGGACACCTAC
>CADBRO010000320.1 GCA_902797075.1 uncultured Lachnospiraceae bacterium | reverse complement strand
TGACTCCGAATCCTTATTCCAGGCCGCAGTACGCGCTCGAGGAAGTGCACGACATCGTGATTCATTATGTCGGAAATCCCGGTTCGTCCGCACAGCAGAACCGCGACTATTTCGAGAGTCTTCAGGACGGAAGCCGCTCGGCGAGCAGCCATTTCGTGGTGGGACTTGAAGGAGAAATTATCCAGTGCGTCTCCTGCTCCGAGTGGTCTTACGCGAGCAACAGCCGGAATTTCGACACCATTTCCATCGAATGCTGTCATCCCGATTCAACGGGACAATTTACAGACGCAACCTACAGATCCGTCGTGGAGCTCACGGCATGGCTCTGCAAGGCGTTCGAGATCGGGCCGGAACACGTGATCCGGCACTACGATATCACCGGTAAGCTCTGCCCGAAGTATTACGTCGTCACGGACGGCGCGTGGGAGCAGATGCTTTCAGATATCCGGACGCAGTACGACTCGATTTCCGGAGAGTAATCATGGCGAATATTTATGATTACCTCGACTGGAGGGGAGACGTCACATTTGAGACGGACCCTTTCAATGAAGTTGATAATCTGATTCTTTCGTGGCTTGCATATGTGGACTTCGCCGGAGTCGTTCCGGAGCCGGACTGGACAGCCGGTTCTGTTACGGAAGCGCCGGAGGTTTTCTCCTCTGTACTTGAAAATGAATCCGTCGGGATCAGGGAAGTCTTCGAAAAATATTTTTCCCTGCATACCATGGAGGAGATTGAGGAGAGCGATACATTTTACAGAACGGCGCCGCTTCTTCTTGAGAAAATGGCGGCCTCAGAGCGGTTCGCGAACCTCAGATTGTCGGCCTACGTGAATCTCGTCGATCCGGAGCGCGACCTGCAGATGTCGGCGGTTACCTACGAGGTGGGAGACGGAACCTGGTACGTGGCATACCGGGGAACCGACGACACGCTTGTCGGCTGGAAAGAGGACTTTGACTTAAGCTACAGCGGGGCGACGGTCGGACAGACCTTCGCGAAGAATTATCTGGAGGCCCTGTTTGGCAGCCCGGGATACCGTGTCATGACAGGCGGGCATTCGAAGGGCGGAAATTTTGCCGCGTACGCGTCGGTCTTTTGCAGCGATGTGACGCAGAACAATATTATCCGGGTCTTTTCAAACGACGGCCCCGGATTTATCGAATCGATCGCCGATTCGGAGCGGTTTATGAGGATGCTTCCGCGGATGATCAAGATTATCCCGGATTCATCGATTATCGGCCTCCTCATGCACGGTCATATCAGACTCCGGCTGATCAAAAGCAGCGAAGACGGCCTCATGTCGCACGACGCGTCGAGCTGGGAGGTATTAAGAAATCATTTTGTTCCTGCGGATGAGAAGTCCGAGGGGAGCATTTTCATAAATGAGACGATTGAGGAATGGCTGAACGGGGTTGACAGCGAGAACAGGAAACAGTTCGTAGACAGCCTTTTCGGTCTGTTTGATTCCGCCGGTATTACGACGCTCGATGAGTACAGGGAGCATAAAATTGCCGGCGCGGCGGCGCTGCTGAAGGGATTCGGTTCGCTTCCGGAGGAACATAAGAAGCAGTTTAAGGCGATATTGAGGAAGCTTTTAATCAGCGGGGTCAAAGTGCTGACCGACCGGGATAAAGAAGTTTCCATAGGAGCAAGGATTCGGAACCATGAGCGCAGCAGACGAAATTGATGAACGGATCCGTTTTAAGGTTCCCGGCTTTGACGGCGCTTCCGAGGTCTACCGCTTTGATGATCCGATTCCCGGAATGGATGAGGTGATAGAACCCACAGGGGAAGACTTAAAGCCTGAGGAAGCGGAGCGGGAGATTCGGGAAGCGAAAGAAGCGGCGGACAGCGGAAGAAGTGAAATGGCGCAGACAGCGCCATTTGACAAAATACTCTCGGATGTCGACGAAGAGAGCGGCACCGAGAAATACGCCGGAATTTTCGAGGAGGACGAGATCAGCCAGGCCGATATCGACGCGCTCGTGCGCGAAGAGCTGGCGAAGAGGGGACTTCTGCGGGAACACACCGGAATCATAGAGGAAGACGAGGCGGCGGAAGGGGCGGACGAAGCCGGGGAGGACATTTACCTCGGTGATCTTGTAAGCGACAACGATCCGCTGATCGCGAAACTCGAAGAAGAAGCGAGAAAGCTGCGGGAAGAGGAAAGCGCCCGGGAGGAGAAGAACCTCTCGTGGAAAGAGCTGCGTGAGCAGCGCGCGGCTGAGAAAAGAGCGGAGGCGGAGCGGCGCGCCGCGGAGAAGGCAGCTGCGAAAGCGGCTGAAAAGCGAGGGGCTGAGAGCCAGATTGAAGCGGAGCGGCGGATGATCGCCGAGCACCGCGAGGCGGAAGCGCAGGCGAGAAAGGTGGTTGAGCGCCGCATCGCAAGGAGGCGCAAGAGGGCGATCAAAGCCGAAAAAAGGCGCGCGAGAGGACGCGGCCCCCTTTCCTTCATCGTAAAGCTTCTGACGGCGCTGCTGGTGGCGGCGATGGCTCTGACGCTCATGCTGATTACGCTCGGCATGCTCGGAAAGAGCGAAATGATCAATACGAAGATTACGGATACACATTTCGCGATGCCCGACGGGATCAACGGAGAGGTGCTCACGGAGCGCAGTATCCGGTATAACGGAAAGACGTACGAATACAGTTCCTCGAGGGCGAACCTTCTCGTGCTATGGATCAACCCCGAGGCGAAGGAGGGACGAACCCTGGATTCCGTCCTGCTCCTTTCCCTCGATACTTCGACGGGGAAGTCATCTCTCATCAGCATTCCCGGCGGCACGATCTGTGAGGCGGATTCCTACACCGCGGGAGGGAGCTACGAGGGAATCAAGACCGTAACTCTCGACATGGCCTATTCCATGGGCGGCAGCGGGAAGCTCGGCGCGGAAAATGCCGCGGCGGCGGTCTCCAGGATTCTCGGAGGAATTCCGGTAAATGCGTACCTCGCCCTGGATATAAGGAGTATGGGAAATCTTGCCGACGCCGTCGGGGGAATCGAGGTCGTATCGACCAACGAATTCGCGAAGGCATACCGGGAATTCAAGGGCGGCGAGTCGCTCATGCTTACCGGAGGACTCGGCGAAATGTACGTGTCGTCGATCGTATTTGACAGCGCCAAGGAGTATGAGTCGGCGGAAGTCGCCTCCGACCGTCTCGAGAGGCAGAAGCTGTTCGGACTTGGTTTCCTTCGGAGCGCAATCCGGGATACGCGGAACAATCCGCTCTTCCCGATCCATCTGGCCCGATTTATGAAGCCCTATTCCTCTTCGAACCTGACGCTGACAAGAGAGATCTACCTTCTTTCAGCGCTTCTTAGGAAGGGGTACGACGAGGAGAGTGCATTTACGATTCCCGGAAATGCGGAGAAGCGGGAAGGCAGAGTCCGGTACCGCGTGAAGCCGAAAAAGCTGTACGCGCAGGTCGTGAGGACGTTCTTTGAAGAGGAGCAGTAAGACAAAAACAGTTCAGAGATTCGTTGAAGAGGAGCAGTAAGCATACAGACAGCGGAGACACTTCGGGGAGAGCTGTAAAACTGAAGAAAATTGGGCATAATAAAGGTGAGGCGTGAGCCTCACCTTTAATTGTAATTACTGTAATTTTGTGTTTCCTGCCGTGCTCTGCGGCCATGCATGCCCGCGGATTCCGGCTGCGCGTTCTGCTCAGCCCATCTCCACGGTAACGTCCACATGCTTCTTCGCCGGGTCGAACGGAATGACATTTCCTGTCACTTCCGCGCCGTCCGCCGTCATACGTTTTACGCCTTTTTCCGCGCCGTTTGTGATGACGCTGATGTCGTAATCAACTCCGCGGAAGCGGCGGTGAATACTGAAATCTCCGAAGCCGCGGGGTACGCACGGATTGATCTGAAGCCCCTGAAGCGTAGGATAGACTCCGAGGATATACTGGGAGATATCGGTAAATGTCCACGCCGCGGTTCCTGTGAGCCAGCTGTTTTTGCCCTGGCCGAAGAACTTCGCGTCGCGTCCCGCCACCATCTGGGAGTAGACGTACGGCTCCGTCTTATGAATCTCGCTCTTGTCCTCGAGGTACGCGGGGCAGGTCTTCCGGTAGACCTCAAATGCCCTGTCTCCGCGTCCGACGACCGTCTCGGCGATCGATACCCACGGATTATTGTGGCAGAAGATACCGGCGTTTTCCTTGTATCCAGGCGGATAGGAGGAGATTTCGCCGAGCTCGACGTGATACTTCGTGTAAGCCGGCTGCAGAATCATGATGCCGTATTCCGAATCAAGATGTTCTTTCACGGAGTCAAGCGCCGTGACCGCTTCGCCGCTTTCAAGGCCGATGCCTGCAAGAACGCAGAAGCCCTGGGGCTCAATATAGATTTTGCCTTCCTCGCACTCGTCGGAGCCGACCTTATGGCCGAAAGCGTCGTAGGCGCGGACGAACCATTTTCCATCCCAGCCGTCTGAAAGGACGGCTTTTTCCATCTCAAGAACTTCCGCTTCCGCCCGGCGCGCTTCGTCCTCTCTGCCGGTCAGGCGGCACAGATCCGCGTACTCGCGGCCGTATTTGACGAACATTCCGCCGATGAAGACGGATTCTGCCACCGGTCCTTCCGACGGGCCGAAGGTCTGGAAGGATTCTCCCGGGTGCTCGGAGAAGCAGTTGAGGTTCAGGCAGTCGTTCCAGTCGGCGCGTCCGATCAGCGGGAGCTTATGCGGTCCCTTGTGATTGATGATGTAATCGAGGGAGCGCGTCAGGTGCTCGAACAGAGTCGTCGCGACAGACATGTCGTTGTCATACGGAACGATCTCATCGAGGATCGAGACGTCGCCCGTCTCGCGGATGTAGGCGGACGTGCCGGCGATCAGCCAGAGCGGATCGTCGTTGAAGCCCGAGCCGATGTCCGCGTTGCCCTTCTTTGTGAGCGGCTGGTACTGATGATAGGCCGAGCCGTCCACGAACTGCGTCGATGCGATGTCGATGATACGCTGTCTCGCGCGGTCCGGAATCAGGTGGACAAATCCGAGCAGATCCTGGCAGGAATCGCGGAATCCCATGCCGCGTCCGATGCCGGATTCGAAGTAGGAAGCCGAGCGGCTCATATTGAAAGTCACCATGCACTGGTACTGATTCCAGATATTGACCATGCGGTTGACCTTTTCGTCTCCCGTCTCGACGTGGAAGATGTTAAGGAGGTTCTTCCAGTAGTCCTTCAGCGCCTCAAAAGCCTTTTCGACGTCGGCGTCGGTCTGATAGCGGGCGAGCATCCGCTTTGCGGGCGCTTTGTTGATGACGTCCTGCGCTTCCCATTTGTCATCGTCCGGATTCTCACAGTAGCCGAGGACGAAGATAAATGACTTCGATTCGCCGGGCATCAGCGTAATATCGAGCTCGTGCGCAGCGCAGGGGAACCAGCCTGACGCCACCGAGCCGGTGCATTTTCCTGCTTTCACCGCATCGGGGCTGTCCGGACCGTTGTAAGCGCCGAAGAAATCGTCTCTGCTGGTATCAAAGCCCGCGATATCCGCATTGACGGAATAGAGGGCGTAGTGGTTTCTTCTTTCGCGGTATTCCGTCTTGTGGTAAATGGTGCTGCCGATCACTTCGACCTCGCCCGTCGAGAGGTTGCGCTGGAAATTCGTCATGTCGTCCATGGCGTTCCAGAGACACCACTCCACATAGGAGAAGAGCTTGAGAGCTTTCTTCTGATCGGAATTGTTCGTAAGCGTGATCTTCTGGATCTCGCAGGTATCATCCATGGGGACGAAGACCAGAAGATTGCTCGCGACGCCATTTTTAGAGGAAATGAATCTGCTGTAGCCGAGGCCGTGCCTGCACTCGTAGCTGTCAAGCTCCGTGCGGACAGGCTGCCAGGCCGGATTCCAGATGACGTCTCCGTCCTTAATATAGAAATACTTTCCGTTGTTATCAAAAGGCACGTTGTTGTATCTGTAGCGCGTGATGCGCAGAAGCTTCGCGTCTTTATAGAAGGAATAGCCGCCGCAGGTATTTGAAATCAGAGAGAAGAAATCATTGCAGCCCAGATAGTTGATCCATGGGAGAGGCGTTTTCGGAGTAGTGATAACGTATTCCATGGAGTTGTCGTCAAAATAGCCGAATTTCATAGGAGTTCTCCTTAATTTGAGAAATAATTGGCACTTTTATAAAAGAAAATGAGGGACTTTTCGAAAACGATTAAGAAAAGGATTTAAACGAACGGTCATATGGGCTATGCACGTCATTATAGGAGAGAAAACCAATAAAATCAAGCATATTAAAGAAATTTCGGAGATTTCGTACTTTCTTAAATGGGAACGAAATCCGGGGGCAGAAGACAGAAACTATTCGAATACGATTACTGATTTCGAAACGTCTCGGGTTTGGGTTTCTTGAATTGAAATGTGCAATATGCACAACAAAATGCCGATTTGGACGTACAACATTAACAAAAAATGCAGTTTTTGAGTAATGTTTAAAAACTATACTTGATTCGTCCGGCAATATGATGTATATTGAACCTACGAAAACGATTAAGGAATCAGCAAACTGTGAGGTAACACCGCATGATCTCAATGAAAGACATCTCGCTGCGGTGCGGCGTCTCGGTTGCAACCGTCAGCAAAGCTCTGAATGATCACAGTGACATCAGCGAAGCGACGAAGCGGATGGTCAGGATGACGGCGCAGGAGATGGGATATCTTCCCAATTCTTCGGCCAGGGCGTTGAAGACGAACAGAACTTACAATATAGGAATCCTGTTCGTGGATCGGGCAAAGAACGGACTTACGCACGATTACTTCGCTCACGTGCTTGACAGCTTCAAGGTTACAGCGGAAGCAAAAGGTTATGACCTGACGTTTATTAACTGCAACAAGACGAACCAGAGAATGACCTATCTGGAGCACAGCAGGTACCGCGGTGTCGACGGAGTGGTCATAGCGTATGTGGATTTTGACCAGGATGAGGTTGCGGAGCTTATCCGCAGCGAGATACCCGTCGTGACGGTCGACCATTCATTTGACAATAAGCCGTCGGTCGTCTCCGACAACATCGGGGGGATAAGGGATCTCGTAAGTTATATCGCATCGAGGGGACACAAGAGGATCGCGTATATCAACGGTGGTGATCATTCCTCGGTAACCAGGAACCGGATCGGAGCATTTTACAAGACGATGGACGAGCTTGGAATACCGGTCAGGGAAGAGTACATGGAAGACGGGGATTACAGAAACCCGGGATTATGCTGCGAAGTGACCAAAAAGCTTCTCGCGCTGCCCGAGCCTCCGACATGCATCATGTATCCGGACGATCTGTCCGCAATCGGAGGGATCAACGCGGCGAAGGAAATGGGGCTTTCCATTCCGGGAGATGTCTCGATCGCGGGATATGACGGAATCGACGTGGCCCGGTATCTTGAACCAAAGATCACGACAATCAGCCAGGACACCGGACGGATCGGAAGCATAGCCGCTGAAAAGCTGATCGGAATGATCGAGCACCCGAAGACAACACTGATTGACAGAACCATTGTTACAGGAGAGCTGCTGACGGGAAATTCCGTTGCGGCGATATGACAGACTTCTGCAGACGGCTGCCGCGCGAAAGCAGCGGAAGGAAACCCCGGTATCATCTGCAGACCGGGTCCCGCACAAAAGCGGCGGGAAGAACCAACAACGTATCCAACCGCGAAAGCGGAAGAGATAAAGATCATTTATTGTTTAAAATAAACAAGGAGGATTAAACATGAAGAAACAGTTACTGAGTGCGATTCTTTGCGCATCCATGGTTGCCGGAACATTCGCAGGCGCAGGCGCGGTTATGGCTGACGACGCAGCGGCGGAAGGCAGCGTCCTTAACGTCAAGGTATGGAACACCGAGTTTATCAGCCGTGTTACGGATCATTATCCGGGCTATGAAAAAGTCGACGACACGACCGGCAAGATCGGTGATGTGACTGTTAACTGGCAGATCACTGCAAACGAAGGAAATGCTTATCAGGACAATCTTGATCAGGCTCTTCTCGCTCAGGCTGATGCAGCTCCGGACGACAAAGTCGATATGTTCCTTATCGAAGCTGACTACGCTCTTAAATATGTCAACGCGGAAACACCGGTTGCAATGAGCATGGAAGAACTCGGAATCACCGAGGACGACCTCAGTAAGCAGTATGAATATACAAAAGATGTCGTAAGAGACGCGAACGGCGTTCAGAGAGCTTCTTCCTGGCAGACAGCTGCATCCGGACTGATCTTCAACCGCGAAGCGGCGAAGGAAGTTCTCGGAACTGACGATCTCGATGCAGTTCAGGAAGCGGTTAAGGATTGGGATACATTCAACGAGACCGCTGCAAAGATGAAGGAAGCAGGCTACAAGATGACAGCTTCCGCAAACGACACCTATCGTGTATACTCCAACAACGTCACAAAGAAGTGGGTTGAGGACGGACAGATCCAGATCGATGACAACATCATGAAATGGGTTGAGGATTCCAAGGCTCTCGTAGACGCTGAAGAAACAGGAACATTCGATCTCTGGAGCGATGACTGGAGCAAGGGCTTCTATCCGGAAGGCAAAGTATTCTGCTACTTCGGACCGGCATGGTTCTTCAACTTCTGCCTCGCAGCTGACGACGAAGGCTCGATCGCTCACAACGGCGGCTGGGGATTCGTAAATGGACCGCAGGGCTTCAACTGGGGCGGCACATGGATCTGCGGCGCTGTCGGAACAGATAACCCGACGCTCGTAAAGGATATCATCCTTGCCATGACGACCGACAACGACATCATGAAGGATATCGCTCAGAAGGATACAGACTGCGTCAACAACAGGGAAGTCCTTGCTGAACTCGCAGCTGATGATTCCGGAAATGTTGCTCTTCTCGGCGGACAGAATCCGTATGGAGTTCTTTCTGCAGGCGCTGAGCTCATCGATATGAAGAACATCTCCAGCTATGACCAGGGCTGCAACGAGAAGTTCCAGCAGGTTATGAAGGGATACTTCGACGGAACATCTACCCTTGAAGAAGCTCTCGCTCAGTTCGACAGCGAAGTTAAGACTCTGTATCCGGCTCTTGCCTGAGTAAGGTAAACACATCCAACTGTATAATGGATAGAAAGTGAAGTGACTGGCGCCTGTCCGGCATGAGCCGGGCAGGCGCTTTGTGCAAAAAAGGGCCGGGTCCGAAGCAGTGCCTGCAAATGAAAAAAGCACTTGCCGGCAGCGTTCCGGACCCTGGAAATAACGTAAATTAAAACAGTCGGGAGGTTCTTTAAAGAAAAATGGGTGCGAAGAAAAAGAGCAAGGTCGTCGCGTACAACAAGTGGGGATACATTTTTCTGATTCCTTTCATTGTCGTGTACTGCGTATTCCAGCTGTATCCCCTGATCATGACCATCTACAACAGCTTCTTCATTAACTTCATGGACGGTCTGTCCCATATCGGGCCGAAATTCACAGGCCTCGGGAATTACCGGAAGCTGCTTGCCTCGGGCGATATCTGGAAATACTTCGGAAATACCATGATCATGTGGGTCGCCGGATTTATTCCTCAGATTATCTTTTCGCTTCTTCTTGCGGCATGGTTCACTGATCCGTCGCTGAGACTCAAAGGCCAGCGCTTCTTCAAGACCGTGATCTATCTTCCTAATCTGATCATGGCGTCCGCATTTTCAATGTTATTCTTTACGCTCTTTGCGGACAGCGGCCCGATCAACTCGATTCTCGTCGCGATGCATATCATCGACAAGCCGTTCAAGTTCATGTCCTACACGGTTCCGGTAAGATCCCTGATCGCGTTTATGAACTTCGTCATGTGGTTCGGAAATACGACGATTCTTCTGATGGCCGGTATGATGGGAATTGATCCGTCGCTCTTTGAGGCAGCTGAGGTTGACGGAGCGACGTCGAAGCAGATTTTCTTCAGAATCACGCTGCCGCTGCTCAGACCGATTCTGGTCTACGTGATGATCACTTCGCTGATCGGCGGTCTGCAGATGTTCGACGTACCTTCCGTCCTGACAAACCGTACCGGTAATCCGGGTGCTACGTCGAAGACCCTGATCATGTTCCTCAACGACCAGCTCCGCAGCAAGAATTACGGCATGGGCGGCGCGTTGTCGGTACTTCTTTTTATCATTACGGGCATCCTGAGCATACTTGTCTTCAGATTTTCAAATGAAAGAGAGACGAAGAGAAGGAGGGACAAAGATAAATGAATTCGAATAAAGAAAATGGCATCGGCGTCAAGGGAAGGCGCGTTATCGCCTATACGGTGCTTATCATTCTGACGTTCCTCTGCCTTATCTGGTTTTATATCCTCGTCATCAATGCGACGAGAACGAATTCGATGCTGAAGAGAGGCTTCACGCCTCTGCCGAGCACGCATCTTATCGAGAATATGATCAACCTGCTGTTCCACAGCACGCAGCCGGTTCTCAAGGGCTTAAGGAACAGCCTGATTGTTTCGGCTCTGACCGCGGTCCTCACGACCTACTTTTCCACGATGACGGCTTACGCGATTCATACGTATGAATTCAAAGGCCGCAAGGCATTTTTCACATTTATCCTCATGGTCATGATGATCCCGACCCAGGTAACGGCTCTCGGTTTCATTCAGTTCATGACGAAGCTTAAACTTATCAACAGTTTCGCCCCGCTGGTAATCCCTGCGATTGCTTCTCCGGTTACTTTCTTCTATCTGAAGCAGTACATGGATTCGACGCTGTCGCTTTCGCTGATCGAAGCGGCGAGAATCGACGGTGCCGGCGAGTTCCGTATTTTCAACACGATCGCGCTTCCGCTGATGAAGCCGGCGATCTCGGTGCAGGCGATCTTCGCGTTTGTCAGCAGCTGGAACAATTACTTCACACCGGCTCTGATCCTGCAGAAGGACGAGATGAAGACTCTGCCGATCCTGATCGCGGAACTTCGTTCCGCAGACTTCCTGAAGTTCGACATGGGTATTGTCTACGCGATGATCCTGTTCTCGATCCTTCCGGTTGTGGTCGTGTACCTCATTCTCTCCAAGAACATCGTTGCCGGCGTCCAGCTCGGCGGCGTGAAGGAATAAGTAATAGTCCTTCTATGGGGATAAAAAAACAAGTAAACTCCTCCTTTGATGATATTGAATGGTAGTGGGTAATGGCGGCGGAAAGCGCGATGGCGCTTTCCGTCGCCATTATGCTGCAGGGGAGCTGAGTCGGACCCACTGAAATAAGCAAGATGAAAAATAGTGGGTCTGCGGAGGCTGAACCTACCAAGTTTCATCTTGCTTTTCCCGGTAGGTCTTGATCAGCCCCTCCGGACCTACCAAGAGGCGGCTTGCTTTTCCCGGTA
>CADBRO010000319.1 GCA_902797075.1 uncultured Lachnospiraceae bacterium | reverse complement strand
TCCGTCATCATCGAGGAACTGGTAGGAGTTTGCCGTCGGCTCGTAGGGAAGTCCGTCCCTGCTCTGATAGAGCTTCAGTGACGTCATGTCCCCGTCGATCAGCTGTTTTTCACCTGTCTGGTAAATGCCGGTGCCCGAGGGGATCCACACGTCCCCGTCGTCCATGATCAGAAAATCCAGATTATTCGTGGACGGGAAGCCCTCCAGCTTGCTGACCGAAAACGAGTCGCCGCTTCTGCTCACATAGGAGATCGAATTTCCGGTGATCATCCAGATGCGTCCGTCGATGCGCCCCTTCGTGAACCGCATGATGACGTTCGAGCTGAGTCCGTTGTCCGTGGAGAAATGTTCCGCGATCTCGCCGTCCCGGACGATGTAAAGGCCGTATCCGTCCGTCCCGAGATAGGTCGCGTCGCCGTCTCTTACAACGCTCAGGATTCTGACGCCGAGCTCATCCGGGTGATTCAGTACATTCCTTACGCCGTCGTCCGTAATGATATAGGCGCCGGCGTCGCTTCCGGCGATCATCCCGCCGTCGTATTCAGCGATACAGCGGAAGTTATCCGATCCGATCTCCGGATTCCCGCTCACATTGTATTCTTTCCACGAGCCGTCCGGCAGACGGCAGAGAACGCCTTTCCCCTTCGTACATACCCAGAGACATCCCCGGCTGTCCGTATAAAGACACCGGATCCGGACTGACTTCAGAAATTCAAATTCCGGATCGCTGATCCGGTCGAAGGTGCGGGCGTCAAGAATCGCGATGCCGTCGTCATGCCCCGCGTAAAGCCTTCCGTCGAGCTCCACAACCGCGTTGACAACCATTTCGCCAAGTCCCGCGCTCTGGCTGACGTCTCCGAAGCGGCTCTCCGAGACCTCGAGGACGCCCTGTCTCGAGGACACAAACCAGTAGCTGCCCTCATGGTCGACCAGCATCTGGTCGATGGAATTGTCAATCAGAAGATTCTGCTTATAAAATGTTCCGTCCGTGAAAACTCCGACTCCGCTGTCCGAGCAGATCCAGAGGTTCCCTTCCGCGTCGGGAATAATCTCGTTGACCGTATTGAGCTCCCCGGCCGAGATGGTCTCCTCCGCCGAAAACTCCGGCGTCAGAGAGACGACCGAATCACCGGAGGTTCCGATATAAAATCTGCCGTCCGCGCCTTCCGCGACGCACCTGATCTGCCCTTCCATCCCTTCCGGCGTGATTTCGGCGCATCCTGACCGGTCATAGCGGAAGAGGCTTCCGCTTCTCGTCACACAGAGGACGTCTCCCTTTGAAGTCGCAAGAATTCTCGAAACAAGCTGTCCTGACAGTTCTTCGATGTCCGGCTTGGAAATGGCGCCCTCAGGAGAAAGCGAACCGATTCCGCTGTCTGTTCCGAACCAGATCGTGCCGTCCCCGCTCTCCGTGAGGCACTGGATCGAGATTCTTCCGCCGGTCTGCTCTTCGGAGACATAGCTCAGTTCTCCGTCCTTATACCGCACCAGCCCGCGGTCGGCAGACGCGATCCAGAGTCCGTTTTCCGGATCTGCGTAGAGAGCGGTGACATTTGACAGCTCTCCCGCCCCGTAAGGCCGGAATTCTTTTCCGTCATAGCGCACAAGTCCGCCGTAGCTTCCGATCCAGATATACCCGTCGGAGGTCTGGGCAATCGCGGTCGACGACGTGGAAAGAAGCCCGTCCTCAGCTGAATAGATCGTCTGAATCCGGTCGTCGATGATACAGGCTTCTTTATCGTCCGCCCCCGTCCGGATGCATACCAGAAGCAGCGCGGCAATCAGAAGATGCGCGGCCGTTATGAACTTTCGCGTTATATTTGTGCTGCCAGGCATTTTTGTCTCCGCTAAAATCATGTCAGTAAACAGTCAATGGCTATCCGCTTCGCTTTCCGCGGCTCTGCGCCTGAGAGAAATGGGACTTGCTTTCTGATTAAAAAACGAAAGTCCCACGAAAGATTTTAGCACATTTTTTGAGTGATTAAACGAACAAATTGACAATAATAAAAAGTCCTGCTTCATCGCATTCCCGCTTCACCACAGTGGCTTGACGCTTTGAAATCGCGGACGATATAATAATTATCTGCATCCCCGGCTGTAAAGCCGGGGAATTATCCGTATAACTGGAGATATTATGGCCGGAAAACTTACTTATGAAAAAAGACGTGATTACCTCTGGATCGCGTTCGGAACATTTCTGATGGCGCTTTCCGCGAATCTCTGCTTCACCCCCGGAAAGATTGTCCCCGGCGGCTTCACCGGACTTGCGATTATCATCAAATACCTGACCGCGCAGGCCGTCCCGGGCGGCGTTCCCACCTGGCTTTCCAACGTTATCCTTAATATTCCGCTGATCCTTTGCGCAATCAAGGTCCGCGGCTGGCGTTTCATGCGAAGGACGCTGGCGGCTTCCGTCGTGTTCTCGCTGTGGCTTCTCGTCATACCGGAATATGCGTTTTTCGGATCCGACCTGGTGCTGATCACCGTCATCGGCGGTACCTTCATGGGCGCGGGGCTCGGCTTTGTATTTCTCGGCAAGGCGACGACGGGCGGAACCGATACGGTAGGCGCGCTGCTGCTTCGCGCATTTCCCCACTTGAGTACGGCAAAGCTCATGCAGGTGATGGACGGAGCCGTCATCCTTCTTTCGGTGGGAATCTTCGGAACAAAGGTCTCGGCATACGCGGTAATCGCCGTCGTCATCTCGAGCGCAGTGGCGGACCGCATCACGACCGGTTTCCGCAACGCGTATTTTGCCCACATTATCTCTGATAAATATGAAGAAATCGCGGACGAGCTTCTTCACGAGCTCGGACGGGGCGTGACGCAGCTGCCGGGCGTCGGCATGTATACGGGCGAAAAAAGGCCCGTACTGCTCTGCGCAGTGTCAAAGAAGCAGGCCGTTATACTCCGCGAAATGGTCGCCGAAATCGATCCGAACGCATTTCTAATTCTCACGGACGCAAGCGAAATCCGTGGCGAAGGCTTCCTGGACTACAGCAGAGAGGAACTGTAAATCCGGTTCAGCACGCAGCCGCCGATACCGCGGCCGTATGTGCCGTTTACATTGACAAGACTGAAAAGATGGCGCATTCTGTTAACAGAAGAAGTCAACACAATGCGCTCCGCGCAC
>CADBRO010000318.1 GCA_902797075.1 uncultured Lachnospiraceae bacterium | reverse complement strand
TCGACATAGTACTTCTGCAGGCACATAAAGAGAATCGTCACCGGCACTGCCACGAGGAAACCGCCTGCGCAGAATCGCGTGAAGAACCCCTGGTAGTCATTTGTCCAGACCCATCTCTGGAGTGCGACCGCCACGTTGTAGCTGTCGCTGTAGCCGAACCCGACATAGGATGCGAAGACGTAATCACACCACGGCGCCATAAATGCAACCAGTGCGGTGTAAATAATGATCGGCTTTGAGAGCGGAACGATAATCTGATAGAGGATCTGAAAGCGTGTCGCCCCGTCGATCCGCGCCGCCTCGTCGAGCGATTTCGGCAGCGTATCGAAATATCCCTTGCAGACGTAATAGCCCATCCCGGAATTTGCAACCGTGATCAGAATCAGTCCGGGAACCGCGCCGGCCTGGGTGAGGCCAAGCTGCTTCAACAGGAAATAAAGGCAGATCATCGTGAGGAATCCGGGGAACATTCCCAGCACGAGCCAGATATTCATGAGCAATTTTCTGCCGGCGAAGCGCATCCTTGAGAGTGCATAGCTCACGCAGATGACGATGATCGTCTGGAGAATCGAAACCACCGCTGCGATGATCAGTGTATTTAAATACCACCTGGGGAACTGGCATTCTCCGCTGAAGAGATATTTGTAGGAATCCAGCGAGAACTCCTTCGGCACCAGGTAATTCACCATTCCGCCAAACTCCGTGACATAGGAGCGGAAGCTCTGAAGGACCAGGCAGACAAACGGCAGCAGCCAGATGATGCTGATGATGATCAGCACAATATAGGCAATCGTATTGCTTGTTCTTTCTTTCTTCGACATTACTGGAAGCCCTCCTCATCCTTGACCGACGGCAGTACATTGTAGACAATGAGCGAAATCACGGCTGTGACGATGAAGACCATGATGCCGATGACGGCCGCCATTTTATAGTTCGAGTCATTGATCGTCATCTTGTAGAGCCAGGTCACCAGAAGATCGGTGTAGCCCGCTCCGCCCGTCAGCTTCATCGACTGGGGCTTGCCCTGATTCAGCAGGAAGATGACATTGAAGTTGTTGAGGTTTCCGATAAACTGCGTGAGAAGGAAGGGTCCCGTCACAAACAGCATGTAGGGCAGCGTGATTTTCCAGAACATCTGGAAGGCATTTGCCCCGTCCATCTTAGCGCTTTCATAGAGGTCCGCGGGAATGTTCATGAGAAGCCCGGTCGATATCAGCATGATGTACGGGATGCCGACCCAGAGGTTGATCACCAGGATCAGGATTCTCGCGTAGAGCGGGTTTGTCCAGAAGGGGATTGCCTTGGCGATGAGTCCCCATTTCATCAGATAGGTGTTGACAAGACCGTCAGGCGCAAACATTTTTCCGATATAGAGCAGGGACACGAACTGCGGCACCGCGATCGTCATGACGAGGATCGTCCGCCAGAGCTTCTTGAAGCGGATGCCTTTTTTATTGATCAAAATGGCTACCGCCATTCCCAGGAAATAGTTTAGGAAGGTCGCAAAGAAAGCCCAGATCAGCGTCCAGGCAAGAACGATAAAGAATGTATTCCCGAAGCCGTCGCCGCCGAGCTTGAAGATATCCCTGAAATTTGCCAGTCCCACCCAGGTAAACAGCTGAGCCGGGGGCTGATGATCATAATCATAATTCGTGAAAGATACGCAGATCATGAAAATGATCGGCAGCACGGTGAATACGAAGATCCCGAGAACCGGCAGTGCAAGCAGCGTCTTATCAAAATTCTTATCAAGGAGCGAATGCAGATCCTCCCTGTTTGTCGGAAGCCGCTTGCCGGTCTTTACGAGGAGGTCCGCTTCGCGGTTCTGCTTCACGTTGATCCTCCACATGAGAATCATGGCTGCGATCACGATAATCGTAAGGATGCCGTAAAGCAGGATGAAAAAGCTGTTGTCGCCGTAGGATACGGTTCCGTCCGGGTTAAAGCCCCTTCCGCTGGTTCCAAGAGTCAGGAACTTCGACAGATACTGCATGCCGAATCCGAAGATAAACCAGATCAGCAGAATTTCAGATCCCAGCATCGCGATTCCCCGCACTGCCTGCCCGCGGAAAAGCTGCCCGAGCCCCATAATGATATAGGATATTCTGGTTTTTCCGCTTCCTTCCTTAAAGGTCGTCCCGATCTCACGAAGGTCTCCTGCAAGCGCCCGGAATGCGCCTCCGATCCGCGCAAAAACCGATTTTTTTGTTTCCATGAATGTCTCCCGTCAGATAGTAAGGGCAGGGTATCCTTGATAAATACCCTGCCCGGTTGTAGGTACCCTGGTTATCTGTTATTTTGCATAGCTTTCGCAGGATGACTGGAAGCTCTGAAGAGCTGCCATCAGATCCTCGTCGGATGCTCCGTTGTATTCGCCGCCGATGATAGAATCACCGAGAGAGGTTGACAGTGTCCAGTAGTCGCCCGGATACTGTCCCTGCGGGATCGAGAATGCGAGCTGCTCTGCGAGAGCCGAAAGCGCTTCATCAGACTTAACTTCTTCACTTTCCTGCGCTGCCTTGTTGGACGGTCCCCAGCCGACTGCTTCGAAACGGGCGAGCTGCATCTCTTCACCGGAGAGGTACTGAGCCAGCGCCTTGCAGGCTGCAAGCTTGCCAGCATCCGTCTGCGGCTTGATTCCGAGAAGCTTGAAGCCGCCGAAACCGCTCATCTGATAATCTGTGCCGTCGATATTGAAGGTCGGAAGCTTTGCACAGGCATAGTTGTCACCAAACAGTTCCTTTGCTGCGCCTGAATCCCATGTGCCGTCGACGATCGCCGCGCAGTTCGCTGCGTTGCTGATCGAAGAACCGTTCACAAATGCCTTGGAATCAGCCAGCGCGATCATCGCCTTCAGAGCCTTCACACCTTCCTCTGATGCATAGGTTGCATTGCAGGCCGTGAAGTTCGCGCCGTCATTTGTCTCGTAAGTGAGCTCGCAGCCGGTTCCGAAGAAGAATGCAGTCTGATACCAGCCGGAATTAATCTCCATGTAGAAGCTCTTGCCTGCCGCTTCGCAGTCCGCAAGGATCTGCTCCAGTGTCGACGGATCGGAGACGACGCTCTTGTCATAGTAGAGGAAATAGCCGTTGTCTGCAGTCAGCGGATAAGCATAAATCGTATCGCCGAGAGTGGCCGCGGCGACGGAGCCTTCGTTGTTCTGTTCGACGATCCACGGTGCCGTGTCATCAAATGCAGGCATCAGGGCGCCTGCGGAGACAAGTCGTGCAAGCTGATCCTGCGGGAAATTGTAGAGGTCTGCACCGCCTTCGACGTCAGTTATCATCTTGGATGCCGCATCACCTTCGCCGACAGCCTCCACGGTGATCTTATAACCTGAAAAATCATCGCTTGAAGCAAGGAATTCCGTTGCCTTCTCTTCTGTGAAAGCCTTGATTTCCTCCGGGCAGAAGATTTTGATGGTATCATCCGCCGCGCTTACCGGTGCAGCCGCACCGAACATCGATACTGTGATAGCTGCCGCTGCAAAAACCGAAACAATCTTTCTGTTCATAGTTTTCCTCCGTTTTGTGATGGTTTTTTCCGGTTTCATCTCCTGTTCTTTCGCATGCCGCAGAAAGCATGGCATCTGCGGCTGCGCGGCCGCGCCCGGAATTTGCGCAACCGCTTGTTCATGTCCTTATTGTATGACGTCAGATTATCTGTGTCAACCATGACGATCTGCCAATTTTTCGGGCTGTTTTTTGTCTGTTTTTCCTATTTTGGAAAATTTTCCTTTCAATTTTGCGCAAACGGTTGTTCGCATGCGGATAAAACCTCATACAGACATTTTAAAGCGGGCCACGCATCTCCCGCCCGGAACCGTCCCCCGCGCGGCAGCCTTTCCATTGTGTGCGTTTCTTTCATCTTTATTGCTATAAACGGGGAAAATATGATACACTTGTAAAAGCGGTCAGATATCCGCATCAGTAACAGAAGGTAGCAGGGAGGAGAGTCTAACGATCATGGCAGAAGAAATGGAAGTAAAGGTAACTGAAACAGCTGAAGAAACCGCTCAGGCTGCGCCGGCGGCAGAAGCAGCGCCCACGGAGTCCATGGATGACTTCAAAAAGGAACTTGATAACTCGATGCGCGAAATCAGTGTAGGTGACATCCTCGACTGCACCGTTACCGGCGTCTCCGAAACCGAGGTCACGGTCGACCTTAACTATTTCGCTCCCGGACTGATCCGTGCACTTGATTACTCTGCTGATCCGGCATTCTCAATCAAGAATGACGTAAAGGTCGGCGACGCGATCAAGGCTTCGGTTCTCCGCACGGACGACGGACGCGGAAACGTCCTTCTGTCACGCCGCAACGCAGTCGAAGCGCTTGCATGGGAAGAGTTCCGGAAGATGCTTGACGAGAAGATCGAGACGGAAGTCAAGATTGTCGATGCGGTCAAGGGCGGTGTTGTTGGTTATCTTAACGGCGTTCGCGCGTTTATTCCGGCTTCTCATCTCGCCCTCGGTTTTGTCGAGGATCTCGCGTCCTTCAAGGGAAAGACCGTACCGGTCCGCGTGATCACGGCCGAGCAGGAAAACAAGCGTCTTGTGCTTTCCTCCCGTGATATTTTAAGAGAACGCCGCGAAGCAGAGAAGGCAGAGCGCGTATCGAACATCCAGGTCGGTCTCGTCACCGAAGGAACAGTAGAAACACTGAAGCCCTACGGCGCATTCGTAAGCCTTGGCGACGGCATTGACGGCCTCGTTCATATCTCCCAGATCTCTTCCGCAAAGAGACTGAAAACGCCCGATGAGGTTCTTTCCGTCGGCGACAAGGTCAAGGTTAAAGTAACCGCGATCAAGGACGGCCGCATTTCTCTTTCCATGAAAGCTCTCGATGAGACGGCACCGGTCAGACCGGTCGAGGAAGAACGCGTTGTCCTTCCGAAGTCCGAAGAGCTGACGACAAGCCTCGGATCCCTGCTTAAGGGAATCAAGCTTTGATCGAATTTAAGAGTTGATTAAGAAACGCCGGGGTTTCGTTCCCCGGCGTTTTTCATTCTGTTTTTCTTTACGTCATCTTCAGACGATTTCGTCCAGCGGACAGATGCGGATCTCTTCCGCCGCCAGCTCCCTGCGGATCCTGGAAACAAACGCGAGCGCTTTTGCCCCGTCTCCGTGGACGCAGATCGAATCTCCGCGGATGTCGATATCCTTTCCGGTGATTGTCCGCACTTTTCTCTCCTTGATCATGCGGATAACCCGTGCGATCGCCTCATCCTCATCGGTAATCATCGCGCCTTCCTTCCGGCGGTTGACAAGAGTCCCGTCTTCTTCATAGGCGCGGTCAGCGAAAAACTCTCCGGCTGTCCGAAGTCCGAGATCGCGTCCCGCATGTTCCAGTTCTCCTCCGGAAAGGGCGAGAACGATAAGCTCCGGATCAAAATCTCTGACTGCCTGGCAGATCGCCTTCGAAAGCTCATAATCCTTCGCGGCCATATTATAAAATGCCCCGTGCGGCTTTACGTGCTGCATCTTCATTCCCGCCGCGGTAAGGAAGCCGCCGAGCGCGCCCAGCTGGTAAAGCGTATAGGCATAGGCTTCGTCAGGTGAAATCACCATGTTTCTGCGGCCGAATCCCATAAGATCCGGAAAACCGGGATGTGCGCCGATCCGGATGCCGGCTTCCTTCGCCATGGAAACCGTCTTTCTCATAACCGTCGGATCCGACGCGTGATAGCCGCACGCCACATTTGCCGACGAAATCAGGGGGATGACCTCCGAGTCCGCCCCGAGCGTATACCGTCCGAAGCTCTCGCCGAGATCGCTGTTCAGATCAACTTTATACACGGTGTCCTCCTTTCACAAAGGTCTCCACGAATCCCGTATCCGCCTTTCCCTCCGCGAAGGTCGGGCTCTGGATAATAAGATACTGGAAATCCAGATTCGTCTCGATCCCGAGGATAAGCATCTCATCGAGCGCAGACTTCATTTTCCGAAGAGCCGCTTCCCGGTCCGGAGCGTGAACGATGACCTTTCCGATCATGGAATCATATTCGGACGGAATCGTATAGCCGGTATATATCGCGGTATCGACCCTGACCCCGTTTCCGGCGGGAAGATGAAGATGGGAGATCCTGCCCGGCGACGGCATGAAATTCATCGACGGAATCTCCGCGTTGATCCGGCACTCGATCGCATGTCCGGCCGGATGAATATCCGCCTGCGAAAAGCTTAAGGGCTCGCCCGCCGCGACCCGGATCTGCTCGATCACAAGATCCGTCCCGGTCACCATCTCCGTCACGCCGTGCTCGACCTGGATTCTCGTGTTCATTTCCATAAAATAGAATCTGCCGTCCTGATCGACGATAAACTCTATGGTTCCGGCGTTTGTATAGCCGACGGTTTTCGCCGCCAGCACCGCGGCTTCGTTCATTTTCAGCCTCGTCTCCTCGTCGATGGCGGGAGACGGCGATTCCTCGATCAGCTTCTGGTGATTTCTCTGGACCGAACAGTCACGTTCGCCCAGTGAGACCACATTTCCGAAAGAATCGGCCATAATCTGGACTTCCACATGGCGCGGCTTAAGGATCAGCTTTTCAAGGTACATCGTATCGTCGCCGAATGAGTTCGCGGATTCTCTCTGAGCGATATTGAACTCATGATCGAATTCATCTTCATTCATGGCGGCTCGCATTCCTTTTCCGCCTCCGCCGGAGGAAGCCTTGATCATCACGGGGTAACCGATCTCGTTTGCCCTTTGCCTGGCGATTTCCGCATCGTACACCGGCTCCTTCGTTCCCGGTATCACGGGGACGCCGGCTTCCATCATCGTCTGTCTGGCCTGGGATTTATTGCCCATGCGGTCGATCACGTCCGGATCAGGGCCGATGAATGTAATACCGTTTTCGCGGCATTTCCGGGCGAACTCACTGTTTTCCGACAGGAACCCGTAGCCCGGGTGAATCGCGTCGGCGCCCATGTTAAGGGCTGCGGTGATGATCTGGTCCATATTCAGGTAGTTGTTCCTGGCAGGACCCTCGCCGATGCAGATCCGCTGGTCAGCCAGCTGGACGTGGAGGCTTTCGCGGTCTTCCTTTGAATAAACCGCGACGCTCCGGACGCCGATATTCCGGCAGGCCCGGATGATGCGGACCGCGATTTCACCGCGGTTTGCAATCAGTATTTTATTGAACAAGGTTTTTCCCTCCTTCACGCATCACAGTTTTCTGACACGGAAAAGCGGCTGGCCGTACTCGACCTTCTGTTCATTGCTGACGAGTACCGCTTCGATCTCGCAGTCAAAGTCACTCTGAATTTCGTTCATAAGCTTCATTGCTTCAAGAATGCAGACGGTTTCACCGTTCTTTACGTGATCACCGACCTTGACAAACGCCGGAGCGTCCGGCGCGGGCGCCGAGTAGAAAGTACCGACGATCGGGGAGATAATATACGCGAACTCCTCTTCCGCCTCCGCGGCGGGAGCTTCCGAAAGCGCGGACGCGGACGGCACCGCCTGCGGCGCTGCCATTACCGGCGGCATGCCTGCCGGCGACACGACCGGAGGATGATCCAGCTTGCTCATGGTGATTTTAATATCTCCGGTCTTTACCGTCATCTCGGTAAGAGACGAATTCTCAAGTATCTTTACGAGCCCTTCAATTTTCTCAAGATCCATATATTTACTCCTCTTCTTTTACAAACAGCGTCGTAAGTCTCTTCGCGACCAGACGGCAGTCAAGCACCTCTTTGCACGGCTGGTGGATAATCTTCCTCATGCCACCCAGTTCCTCCAGCTCGGAGAGGTACAGCTTCTGCGCCTCCTCTACCGTGATCGCCCTGAAGCGGATCTTGTGATCCGTCTTTCTCTGGACCAGCTTCGGAATATCAACGGAAGCAACCGTAGCTATCTTCGCGTATCCGCCGGTAGTCTGGCGGTCGGCAAGCATGATGATCGGCTTTCCGTGTGCCGGGACCTGCACCGCGCCGAACGCGATGCCGTCCGATATGATGTCGGAGCCGTTCTTCGTCGAAATGAACGGTCCGTCAAGCCTGCACCCCATACGGTCGAATTCGCTCGTAACCGTAAACTCTTCGCCGAGGAATGTGTCGATTCCCTGCTTCGTGAACATATCGCTCTGCGGTCCCATGATCACCCTGAGTTCGGCAAATTCCTTCGTGAAGTCCTCGGGAGGAAGCGTCCGGGAAAGGAAGAACGGCAGATATCTCCGCTTGATCCTGAACCCGATGTAATCGTCTGCCTGCAGCTTTCTTCCTTTGAATCCGCCGGTGATGCTCTTCATATTCGTGCAGCGGCTTCCCATTACAACCGGAATATCGAGATAGCTCGAGAACGCCACGTAGCAGCGGCTTCCGGTTCTCGCACTGGCGAATTTCAGGATATCTCCCTTGTTCATGTAGATCGCCGTATACATCGGTGCCGGCTTTCCGTTGATCGTCGGTGAAAAATCGCCGCCCGTGATGGCGATGATCGTCGCGGACGTAAACTCAAGAGTCGGGCCGATCAGTGTAATCTCGAGGCAGGCCTCATTTTCCGGATTGTCGATCAGAAGATTCGCGATCTTGAACGAGCGTACGTCCATGACCCCGGATACGCTGATTCCCTGGCTCTGGTAGCCGTAACGGCCCAGGTCCTGAACCGTGGTCAGCATGCCGGGTTTCAGTACTCTAAAACCCATTACTCCACCTCCTCGTCATGTACCACGCACTCGTACTCACCCTTCGCGACGAGCTCCCGGATGCGTTCAAACTCCTGTTCGTCAATCGGTACGAACCGCACGTACCATCCCGCCTGCAGAAGGATCGGCACCTCGCGGGAGGCATCGAAGGTCTTCACCGGGGTGAGACCCATCAGCTGCCAGCCGCCCGGCGAATCCATCGGATAGATGCCGGTGGCGGAACCGCCGATGCCGACGCTGCCTTCGCGGATCCTAAGCCGCGGATTCGCGAGACGCGGCGTGTGAATTCGCTCGTCGAGACCTCCGAGATAACAGAATCCCGGAAGAAATCCGATCATATAGATCAGATAGTCCCTCGAGGAATGGATCTTGATAACCTCCTCCGGCGTGAGGCCGGCGTGGTCGGCGATGTGCTGAAGATCCGGTCCGTATTCGCCTCCGTAACACACCGGTATTTCGACCACGTGCTTCGAGGAGACGCTTGACTTTACGTCCATCGCCAGAATCGACTCGAGACGTTTCCGCATCACGGCGTAAGGCGTGATCTCGGGTTTGTAATTGATCAGCAGCGCGCAGTAAGACGGAATCATGTCGATGACTCCCTCGATATGCTGATTCTTAAGCAGTTCGATCGTCGCGCTGATCCGGCGGTTGATCTCAGGGCTCACCTCATTTCCGAAGACAATCAGTATGGAGGAGTCCCCTTCTGTCAGAATCTTTATATTTGGCATCATTGTTTTTCCCCGTTTATCGAAGAAGCGGTGCCTTTTTAACGGCACCGCGGATTTGCATGCTACCTGAGCCTTATAACGGCATCAGCCGAACAGCTTCATAATATTGGAACTGAAAGTCGTAACTCCCACATATCCGGAAATCGCGACGACCGCGATACCGACGATGAGGAGCCAGGTCGGATGCTTGTATTCCCGTCCGACGATGCTTTCCTTCTTCGAACCGATCAGGCAGATCGCAAGGGCGATCGGGAGAATCAGGCCGTTGACTGCTCCGGCGATAACCAGAAGCTGTGCCGGCGTCGTTCCAACGACTTCCATGATGACCGTCGAGAATACGATAAATGCGATAACCCATGCGTTCTCATGCTCTGCAATCGAATGATGGAACGTCTTTAAGAAGGATACCGAGGTGTAGGCTGCGCCGATAATCGAGGTGATCGCAGCGCAGAGAATAACAAGACCCGCGAAACGGTAGCCGACCTCGCCGGCGCCCTGACGGAAAGCGTCCGCTGCCGGGTTGACGTTCGGATCAAGCGTAAGGCCTTTCGCCACAACGCCGAGAACCGCAAGGAACAGCAGTACGCGGACAAGGGCCGCGACGAGGATTCCGGTGATGGAGCTCTTCTTAGCCTCGCCGAGATTCTTCTCACCGGTAACACCGGCGTCGATCAGACGGTGCGCGCCTGCAAATGTAATATATCCTCCGACTGTTCCGCCGAGAAGCGTCAGGATCGCCGGTCTTAAATCGGCAAACGCCGCGGAAGGCACGAAGGTATTCTTCAGAGCGTCGCCGACAGGCGGCTTTACGATGAAGATGACAATCAGGATAACGACGATCATAATGCCGCCGAGAAGCTTCGTGACTTTATCCATCACTGACTTCGCGTTTTTCATAACGAAGACGAGAATCGCGATCGCTGCGGCGATAATATAGCCGATTTTGTTCGGGATGCCAAGAAGCGCGTTGAAGCCGAGGGCGCCGCCGCCGACATTTCCGATGTTGAAGACAAGGCCGCCGATTACGATCAGCGCCGCGAGCACATACCCGAGTCCCGGAAGGACCTTATTCGCCACGTCCTGTCCGCGAAGGCCGGATACGCAGAGTACTCTCCAGATATTGACCTGAGCGAATGCCGCCATAAGCACGGATACAAGAATAACAAAACCGAAGCTTGCTCCAAGACTGTTCGTGAAAGTCGCTGTCTGTGTCAGGAATCCGGGTCCGATCGCCGATGTCGCCATCAGGAATGCTGCGCCGAGAATGGCTCCGCTGCTTTTCTTATTGTTCATAATACTATTCCCCCCTTCAGAGAAAAATTATAACCGCTCACTATAATACATTAAAACGCTAAATTTGTAAACTTATTGTGGGATATGCACACAAAAGCGATCATCCTGATGCCATTTTCCGTCAAAAAATCTTGAAA
This sequence comes from uncultured Lachnospiraceae bacterium, assembly GCA_902797075.1. Taxonomy (GTDB): domain Bacteria; phylum Bacillota; class Clostridia; order Lachnospirales; family Lachnospiraceae; genus Chordicoccus. The sequence goes on along the minus strand of CADBRO010000318.1, from coordinate 9,766 downwards.
AAGACCGTCCCGTAACGTATAATAAATTTATTGAAAAAAGAGTGGTTGAAAGCTCAATTTTCAAAAAATATCAGTAAAGGAAGTGACTGTATGAATTTTACAATCAGTGGAAAGAACATTGAGGTCACGGACGGCTTAAGAACAGCCATTGAGTCCAAACTCGGTAAACTGGAGCGTTATTTCACACCTGATACCAATATTAACGTCACACTCTCTGTCGAAAAGGAGCGTCAGAAAATAGAGGTTACCATTCCCGTCAAAGGCACAATCATCCGTTCCGAACAGGTCAGCAACGATATGTACGTATCGATTGACCTCGTGGAGGAAATCATCGAGCGCCAGCTCCGCCGTTATAAGAACAAGCTGGTAGATAAATATCAGTCGGGCGGCGGCTTCCAGCAGTCCTATTTTGACCAGGAATACGACGACGATGAGAATGAAGTCAAGATTATCCGCTCAAAACGGTTCGACATCAAACCGATGTATCCCGAGGACGCCTGCGTCCAGATGGAACTGCTCGGCCACAGCTTCTTCGTCTTTGTAAATGCCGAGACAGACCAGACGAACGTCGTCTACAAAAGAAAGGGCGGCGCTTACGGTCTGATCGAGCCAGAAGCGTAACTGATAAATGCGGCTGATTACGCTGATTCAGCCTTTATGCGGGGCCGGAACGATCTGTTCCGGCTCTTGTTTTGCCCTTCGGGAAGTGATATGATAATCGGGATTGTATTCCAATCTCAGCCGCCAGCATCTAAGCGGCGGCATATCCTACAAAAATCAGGAGAGCTTCAAAACCGATGAGTATACTTACCAAAATATTCGGTACGCACAGCGACCATGAGCTGAAGCGTATCATGCCGATCGTCGATAAGATCGAGTCTCTGCGTCCGCAGATGCAGGCCTTGAGCGACGAGGAGCTGAGAGCCAAGACCGGAGAATTTAAGGCAAGGCTTGCGAAAGGCGAGACTCTTGACGATATTCTTCCGGAGGCCTACGCCGTCAACCGCGAAGCGGCGAAGCGCGTCCTCGGAATGGAACATTTCCGCGTTCAGCTGATCGGCGGCGTCATCCTCCACCAGGGCCGTATCGCCGAAATGAAAACCGGTGAAGGAAAGACGCTCGTCTGTACGCTGCCGGCGTACCTCAACGCCCTTGAGGGCAAGGGCGTCGACGTCGTAACCGTCAACGATTACCTGGCAAACCGCGACGCCAACTGGATGGGCGCGGTCCACCGCTTCCTCGGCCTCACCGTCGGCTGCGTACTTCAGTCGATGAAGCCGGACGAGCGCCGCGAGCAGTACAACTGCGACATCACCTATATCACGAACAACGAGCTCGGCTTCGACTACCTGCGTGACAACATGGTCATCTACAAGGAGCAGCTGGTTCAGCGCGAGCTCCACTACTGCATCATCGACGAGGTCGACTCCGTCCTCATCGACGAGGCGCGTACGCCGCTCATCATTTCCGGCCAGAGCGGAAAGTCAACAAAGATTTATGAGGTCTGCGACATACTTGCCCATCAGCTGAGACGCGGCGAGGCATCCGGCGAGATGACGAAGATGGCTGCGATCATGGGCGAGGAAATCACCGAGACCGGCGACTTCATCGTGAACGAGAAGGACAAGATCGTTACCCTCACGGAGCGTGGCGTCCACAAGGCCGAGCAGTTCTTCCACATCGACAACCTCTCCGACGCCAACAATCTGGAGATCCAGCACTGCGTGGACCTTGCGCTGCGCGCAAACTACCTGATGCACAGGGATCAGGATTACGTCGTAAAAGACGACCAGATTCTCATCGTCGACGACTTTACCGGCCGTATCATGCCGGGACGCCGTTACTCCGACGGTCTCCATCAGGCGATTGAAGCGAAGGAACACGTAAAGGTCAAACAGGAGTCCAAGACCCTCGCGACGATTACGTTCCAGAACTTCTTCAACAAGTTTAAGAAAAAATGCGGTATGACCGGTACGGCAGCTACTGAAGAACAGGAATTCCGCGATATCTACGGAATGGACGTAGTATCCATCCCGACCAACGTTCCCGTCATCCGTAAGGACCTGAACGACGCCGTGTTCAAGACCAAAAAGGAAAAATACCAGGCGGTCGTAAATGCGGTCAAGGAAGCTCACGAAAAGGGACAGCCGGTCCTCGTCGGTACGATCACCATCGACGTATCCGAGCTGATTTCGAGAATGCTGAAGCGCGAAGGCATCCCGCACAACGTCCTCAATGCCAAGTTCCATGAACTGGAAGCGGAAATCGTCGCTCAGGCCGGCCAGGCCGGCGCGGTCACCATCGCGACCAACATGGCGGGCCGAGGCACCGACATCAAGCTCGATGACGTCGCAAGGGCTGCCGGCGGTCTCAAGATTGTCGGTACCGAGCGCCACGAGTCGAGACGTATCGATAACCAGCTGCGCGGACGTTCCGGCCGTCAGGGCGATCCCGGCGAGTCCCGCTTCTATATCTCCCTGGAAGACGATCTCATGCGTCTCTTCGGTTCCGAGAGACTCATCAAGACCTTCGAATCGCTCGGCGTTCCGGAAGGCGAACAGATCGAACACAAGATGCTGAGCTCCGCGATTGAGCGCGCGCAGCAGAAAATCGAGGGCAACAACTTCAGTACCAGAAAGTCGCTTCTCGAGTACGACCAGGTCAACAACGACCAGAGAGAGATTATTTACGAGCAGCGCCGCAAGGTTCTTGACGGAGAAAACATGCGCGGCGTAATCCTCGGATTTATGGACGCGGTCATCGGACGCAGCGTCGACCAGACCATCGGCGAGGATCAGAACGACGACGAATATGATCTGACAGCGCTTAACCAGGCTCTCCTTCCGATCATCCCCGTCAAGGCTCTTAAATCAGCCGACGTAAAGGGCCTCAGCAAAAAGAAGCTGAAGGAAGTGCTGAAGGAAAAAGCCCTGAAGCTCTATGAATCCAAGGAAGCCGAGTTTGAGGAGGTCTTCCCCGGCGAAGACAGAATGCGCGAGCTTGAGCGCGTCGTGCTTCTTAAGGTTATCGACGCAAGATGGATGAACCATATCGACGATATGGAACAGCTGCGCCAGGGTATCGGACTTACCGCCTTCGCACAGCACGATCCGAAGGTCGAATACCGTATGTACGGCTTCGAGATGTTCGACGAAATGACGAACATGATTCAGGACGAGACGCTGAGAGTGCTCTACAACGTCAGGCTCCAGCAGAAAGTGGAGCGCGAGCCTGCGGCTAAAGTCACCGCGACAAACAAGCAGGACGAATCGCTCGCCAAGAAGCCTGTTCAGAGAAAGGCAAAGAAGATTTATCCGAACGATCCCTGCCCGTGCGGAAGCGGCAAGAAATACAAAGCCTGCCACGGCAGACCGGGTTCGCCGCCGCTCGACGACTGATCAGCTTAACACGAAAGGGAACTGCCACGGCAGTTCCCTTTTTTATATTTCTTCTGTCTTTAATTTATACTTCTTTTCCGATCATTTTAATCTTTTCGTATTCCAGCTTCCCGCCGTAAAGATCCAGAGCGGAACCGACCGTGAAGTCGATTTTTTCCTGTCCGAGCCTTTCAAGCTCCCGGATATCTTCCATGCTCCGGATGCCTCCCGCATAAGTCACCGGAACAGGCGAAAGCGCCAGCTGTGCGGCAAGCTCGCCGTCAATGCCCGCTCCCTTTCCTTCAACTTCAACGGCGTGCACCAGAAACTCGCTGCAGTATGAGGCAAGCTTCTCCATCAGCGGTTCGCCAAGGGGCGTATCCGTGAATTTCTGCCATCTGTCCGTCATGACGAAATACGCGTCGGTTCCGGGCTTCCGTTTGCAGGACAGATCCAGCACGATCCGCTCCCTTCCCGCCGCCGCTTTCAGCATGTCGAGATGTTCGAAATTGATTTTCCCCCCGGAAAACACATACGATGTCACAATCACATGGCTTGCTCCGGCTTCCAGGAACTCCCGGGCGTTATCCGCGCTGATTCCGCCTCCGGCCATAAGCCCGCCCGGCCATGACGAAAGCGCTGCAAAGGCCTCGCGCCGCGTTGCTTCATAATACGACGACTCCTTGTGATTCAGAAGGATCACATGGCCTCCGGGCAGACCGTCGCGCTTAAAGAGCCCTGCGTAAAATGCCGCGTCCCGGTCCGAGACGAAGTTCTCCGCTGCGCGGTCACCCTCGTCCCGAAGCGAGCTTCCGACAATCTGCTTAACCTTACCGTTGTGAATATCGATGCATGGGCGGAATCTCATGACTCATCCCCGATCACGTCGGACATGTCATAAAGTCCCGGTCCTCTTCCCGCAAGGAATTTCGCAGCCGCAAGAGCGCCTTTTGCGAAAATGGCGCGCGAATAAGCGGTATGCTTAATCTCAATCACCTCATCCTGCCCCGCGAAAAGAACGTCGTGAACGCCGACGATCGAACCGCCCCGCACGGAAGAGATTCCGATTTCGGCAGGATCGCGCTGAGACCTGCGGTCAGACCGCCCGTATGTGTAGCTGTATTTCCCGCCTGCCGCTTCATTGATGCTGTCGGCCAGCATAATTGCGGTGCCGCTGGGAGCGTCGAGCTTCTTTTTATGATGCTCTTCGATAATCTCCGGATCGAATCCGTTCGGGCACAGCGTCTTTGCCGCGGTCTTAAGAAGCTTGAGAAGAAGGTTGATGCCAAGGGACATGTTTCCGGAGCGGAGAACCGCGACTTCCTGCGATGCCTCCTTAAGGCTCGTCAGCTGCGTCTCCGAAAGACCTGTCGTACAGATCACCATCGGGATATTTCTCTCTGTCCCGTAGGCGATCAGCTGGTCCATCGCGGCCGCCGTTGAAAAATCGACGATCACGTCCGCAGGCTCGGAGCAGTCCGAAAGCTTCTTGTAAAACGGATAATCGGCATAGGGTTCGCCGAATGCGTCGATCCCAGCCGCGATCGTGATATCGCGGTCCTCTGCCGCCATCTGCGTGATCACCCTGCCCATCTGTCCGCAGGCTCCGTGAAGAATGATACTGATCATCTGAGAACTCCGTATTCTATCATTGCTTTTCTCAGGGTTTCCTTGTGGGCGTCTTCCAGTTCCGTAAGCGGGAGCCTCGGATTCCCGACGTTCCAGCCCTGCATGTTGAGAGCTGCCTTGACCGGGATCGGATTAACCTCGATGAACAGCTGACGGATCAGCTCCAGAGCTTTCAGCTGAAGAGCGCACGCCGTGCTGTAGTCTCCGTCAAGACACGCCTGCGCGATATTGTGGGTTTCTTCCGGGGCTACGTTGGAAAGAACGGAAATTACCCCGATGCCGCCGAGAGCCATGATCGGAACGATCTGGTCGTCATTTCCCGAATAGATGTCGATGCATCCGTCCGCGATCTCCGCAAGACGCGCGACCTGGCTGATATTCCCCGACGCTTCCTTGACGGCAGCGATGTTCTTTACATTTTTTCCGAGATATGCGGCTGTCTCGGGAAGAATATTGGAGCCCGTCCTCGACGGTACATTGTAGAGAATGCACGGCAGAGAAATGGCCTCCGCGATCGTGGTGTAGTGGGCAATGAGACCCTTCTGCGTGGCTTTGTTGTAATAGGGCGCCACGAGAAGAACGCCGTCAGCGCCTGCCTTCTCCGCTTCCTTTGACATCATGACCGCATGAGCGGTGTTATTCGATCCGGTTCCCGCAATCACGGGCACTCTGTGAGCCGCCGCTTCCACGGCGAACCGGATTGCCTCGACATGTTCTTCGTCATCCAGTGTCGGTGCTTCTCCGGAAGTTCCGATCGCTATGATCGCGTCCGTATGGTGAGCGATCTGATCGTCGATGAGCTTTCCGAACACCTCGTAGTTGATCTCACCGTTTTCCTTCATGGGAGTCGCGATGGCAACCCCTGCTCCTTTAAAAATGGCCATAATTACACCTCCGGTTTCAATATATCATTGAGCCTGACATTATGTCAATCAGACAGCGGTCCTCATGATTCCGCCTTTAGTGAAACGCCGCTCTCTTTCTCATTCTCGAATCCAGAATCTTTTTCCGTATGCGGAGAGACTTCGGAGTCACTTCGAGCAGCTCGTCATTGTCGATGAAATCCATCGCCTGCTCGAGAGACATAATCCTCGGGGGCGTAAGCGTAAGCGCCTCGTCGGCATTTGACGATCTCGTATTCGTCAGATGCTTCGTCTTGCAGACGTTGATCTCAATATCCTCCGGCTTTGCGCTCTCTCCGACCACCATTCCCGCGTACACTCTCGTTCCGGGACTGATGAACAGCGCTCCTCTCTCCTGGGCGGCAAACAGACCGTAGGTGACGGCGTCGCCGTCTTCAAATGCAATCAGTGAACCGTTCTTTCTGTAGTTAAAGTCGCCCTTATACGGAGCGTATTCGTCAAATATGGTATTTAAGACGCCGGTTCCCTTTGTCGCCGTAAGGAACGGTCCGTGGAAACCGATCAGGCCCCTCGAAGGAATCGCGAACTCCAGCCTCGTGGTGCCGTCCGCGAGCGTACTCATGCCCTGAAGCTCTCCCTTCCGCTCGGACAGCATGCTGATCACAGTTCCCGAGAAATCCTGCGGGACATCAACATAGGCGATCTCCATCGGCTCAAGCTTTCTTCCGTGATCGTCAGTCTTCAGGATGACTTCCGCCTTGCTGACCGCGAATTCATAGCCCTCGCGTCTCATACGCTCAATCAGAACCGACAGATGGAGCTCTCCTCTTCCCGCAACCCGGAAGGTGTCCGTGCTGTCCGTATCGGAGACTCTCAGCGAGACATCCGTATTCAGTTCCCTAAGAAGCCGGTCCCTGATCTGGCGCGACGTGCAGTATTTCCCCTCAAGTCCCGCCAGCGGGCTGTCATTGACGATGAAGTTCATGGCAATCGTGGGCTCAGAGATCTTCTGGAACGGAATCGGTTCGTCATCGCCCGGCGAACAGATCGTATCGCCGATCTGCAGATCGCCGATTCCGGAAATGGCGACGATAGAGCCGATCTCCGCTCTCTGGACATCGGTCTTCTTTAATCCGTCGAACTCATAGAGCTTTGTAATCCGCGTTTTCTCGCGGATGCTGCTGTCGTGGAAGTTGACCCGCATGATCTCCTGGCCGACGGCGATGCTTCCGTTGTCAACCTTACCGATGCCGATACGGCCCACATATTCATTATAATCGATGGTGGAAATGAGAATCTGGGTTCCCTTCTCCGGATCTCCCTCGGGCGCGGGAATGTAATCAATGATCGTATCGAAGAGCGGCTTCAGATCCTTCGGTTCATCGCCGAGATCCTTCACGCAGGTTCCTTCTCTCGCGGATGCATAGAGGAACGGACAATCCAGCTGCTCATCGGAAGCGTCAAGATCCATCATGAGCTCAAGGGTTTCGTCCACGACCTCTTCCGGTCTCGCCTCCGGTCTGTCGATCTTATTGATGCACACGATGACCGGAAGATCCAGATCAAGCGCCTTCTTGAGAACGAACTTGGTCTGCGGCATCGTGCCCTCAAATGCGTCGACAAGCAGGATAACGCCATTTACCATCTTAAGAACACGCTCCACCTCGCCTCCGAAGTCCGCGTGTCCCGGCGTGTCGACAATATTGATCTTAACGCCGTTATAGGTAATCGCCGTGTTTTTGCTGAGGATCGTGATTCCTCTTTCTCTTTCGAGGTCACCGGAGTCCATGACCCTTTCCTGCACTGCCTGGTTTTCACGGAAAGCACCGCTCTGTCTCAGCATGCCGTCAACCAGCGTCGTCTTGCCGTGATCGACATGGGCGATAATTGCGATGTTCCGAATGTCTTCTCTCCTGATTCTGCTCATGAAATTCCCTCTGCTTCGTAATCCTTCATTTCTTATTCTATGTCTTCTATGTCATTCAATTCGCCATGCGGTTTAATATAACACGTTTTTCGTCACGGCACAATTCCCTTGAGTAAAGTAAAAAACCTTGCCCCGATCAAAAAGAGACGCCCCGCACCGCGGAGCGTCTCTTAAGTCTTTTCATTTTCCGGCAACCGCCGGACTTAAATATCTGTTAATCAAACGCTGCAGTTCCTCTCTCGATTCCCTGCTCCTTGGTCATATTCATATCACAGCCGCCGGGCCAGAACGCGTAATACTGAGCTCCGGGATCAAGACTGTATCCATATGCTTCAGCAAGCTCCGAAACCGTTACCATCTTGTATCCCTCCGACTCAAGCCATGTCAGATAGTCTTCCGCAGCGTCCGCTGAAGGTGCAAAAAGGTCATGCATCAGAACCACAGAGCCGTCCCGGACAAGTTCCTTTATTCTCTCCGTCGTTTTATCCGCATCCAGATGATCCCAGTCGAGAGTATCAACGTCCCATTGAATCATCGGCATATTCACCGCGTTGATCAGATCCCTGCTGATACCGCCGCCCGTCGGACGGAGCAGTGTCGTTCTCTTGCCGATATAGCTTTCGATAATATCATCGTTCTTCGAAATTTCTGCCTGTATCTCATCAGCTGAAAGCTGATTGAGCCATGGGTGATCCCATGTATGGTTTCCGATTTCCATGCCCAGCTCTGCCGCCCGTACCAGGTTATCATGATAGTACTCAACCTGATCCTTGCCGACGACGAAGAAGGTTGCCTTCGCATTATGTCTTTCCAGCGCATCCAGCAGCTTCGCCGTGTTCTCGGAGGGTCCGTCGTCATAGGTCAGCGCGATCAGCTTCTGCTGTTTTGAGGGATCCGGCATTCCGGTCTCATCGAAATAAGTATCCTTCACGGTTCCGGTATTAACCCATCCGGTCGCCATATATCCGTTATCCGTGAAATAATACTGCTGTCCCTCGATCGTCTTCCAACCGTTTAAGTAGACGCTGCCGTCCGAATTCATAAACCACCAGCCGCCGTCATCCCTGTTCCATCCGACTTCGCCGGTTCTTCCGTCCGGCGGAGCAGAGCGCGACGCGGTATCTGTATCGACAACCTCAGGGTCCTGCTGCTGCTCAACCACCTCCGGCTTCAGTCCGACACTGCCGTGCCTTCCGGTCAGTGCTCTCACTGCAAAGAATACTACTGCCGCGGCACACACAGCGCCTCCGGCTGCGATCAGCTTTTTTCTCCTCTTCTTTTTTCTTCTTTTTTCTATCAGTTGGTCTCGGGTCATCGAACTAATTCTCCGATAAAGAGCTATTTTTTCACATAACATGATACCGTGCCGGCAAGAAAATCACAAGTCCCAAAACAGGGCGATTCCGCAAATGCCTGTTCGTGCATGACTCATTGCTTCACACAAAAAAACACTGCGGTACCTTTTACGTACCGCAGCGCCGGTATAAACATTGTCATGTAAATCTTCTGATTGCCACGATATATCCGTGATCCGCCGAGCGGTCATGCGTAATTCCCCACTTGGCGCCCTTGGCTTCGACGATGCCGCCTGCGCCGTCATAGATTGCCACATGGCCGGAATATACGATCACGTCGCCGGCTCTTGCCGCACTTAACGAGCTGACCGCTTCTCCTGCGTAAGGGAACTCACCTGATGTCATATAGCCGCCTGAATACGCCCCGCAGGCCTTCAGGACAAGCCATACGAAATGAGAGCAGTCACATCCGTTTGTCAGCGAGCTTCCGCCGTAAACATAGGGATTTCCGACGAACTGATCAGCATAATCAACGATGTATTCTCCGAGAGAGTTGTCGCCGGAGGAAGACTCTTCATCATCGTAGTCCTCATCCTCGTCGTAGTCCTCGTCTTCGTCGTAGTCCTCGTCCTCGTCGTAATCCTCGTCCTCGTCGTAGTCCTCGTCCTCGTCGTA
>CADBRO010000317.1 GCA_902797075.1 uncultured Lachnospiraceae bacterium | reverse complement strand
GCCGTCGGGGTGACTGCAAATGTTCTCGAGCGCGTCGAAGCGCTCGTCAAATCGCACGTTGACGTCGTCGTCGTAGATTCGGCGCACGGCCATTCCGCAAATATCATACGGACCACGCGGGAAATCAAGAGCGCGTTCCCGGAGCTTCAGCTCATCGTCGGAAATGTGGCGACGGAAGCGGGAGCAGCCGCTTTATTCGAAGCGGGAGCGGATACGGTAAAGGTCGGAATCGGACCTGGTTCGATCTGTACAACAAGAGTCGTTGCCGGCATCGGCGTACCGCAGATAACAGCTGTCATGGAGTGCGCAAAAGCCGCTGCATCATACGGCAGACCGATTATTGCGGACGGCGGAATCCAGTATTCCGGGGATATGACGAAAGCGCTCGCGGCAGGTGCAAATGTCTGTATGATGGGAAGTCTCTTCGCGGGATGCGACGAGGCGCCGGGCAGTTTTGAACTCTATCAGGGAAGAAAATTCAAGGTTTACCGCGGCATGGGCAGTATTGCCGGCATGGAAGCGGGCAGCAAGGACAGATACTTCCAGACGGATGCGAGAAAACTGGTCCCGGAAGGCGTCGAAGGCCGTGTCGCATATAAGGGCTCGGTTGAGGATACCATCTTCCAGATGGTCGGAGGAATCCGTTCCGGCATGGGCTACTGCGGAGCAAAGGATATACCGACCCTGCAGGAGACTGCGCAGTTTGTAAGGATTTCGGCAGCTTCCCTGAAGGAATCCCATCCTCATGATATTCATATTACGAAAGAGGCTCCGAACTATTCCGTGGACAATAACTGATCAGGTCGGAATACTGCGGGTTTGCCGCCGGATTTCCGGTATGAAAAAGGAATACCGATATTGAACGAAAGAGAACGGAGAAGAAGGCAAAGAGAAAGGATCAGACGGAGACGCCGGAGAATCAGGGCTGCAGCCGCCGTTATTGTCATTGCTGTGATAACCGTTACGGCTGTTGTCTGCGTGAGACATTTTCATCCGGGAAAACAGCTGCAAAACGGCGGTGACGGCGGCGACTTTATCGTCGTAAACGAACAGCAGGAGCAGCCGGTCATTTCAGAGGGAGAAACGTCTGCCATATCGCGTGAGTCCGCTGCCGCTGCGGAAGAGACGGCCATCGGGACGGAAAAACTCGAAGCTGCGGCGCCTGTGCCGGAGGGCACTGAGGAGCCGGAGGCGGACTCGTATCTTGAGCTTACCGAGAGTCAGAAACACACGGGAGATCTGATTCTTGTGAGCAGCAGCTGTGCATATGATTTTGAAATAAACAGCAGTGTGGTGCAGCTTGTTAATATCAAAGAATCCCAGAGCTGGAATTATCCCGTGGCGAAAGAAGAATTCATGCTGTCGAAGAAGGCTCTGAAAGCGCTTGATGCTATGATACACGACTGCGATCAGACGATGGGTACCAATGAAACAGGTGTCTCCAGCGCCTGGAGGTCCCTTGAATATCAGCAGCAGGTATGGGATGAGACCGCTGATGAATACGGCAGCGATTACGCCGCTTCCTATGTCGCAAGACCCGGTTACAGTGAGCATCATACGGGTCTTTCGGTGGATCTGGGAATTTTCTACGACGACGGCAGTGAAGGGCAGTTCAGCGGAAGCGGGAATGCCTCCTGGATGGCGGAAAACTGTTATAAATACGGTTTTATTCGAAGATATGCAGAGGATAAGGTCGAGATTACCGGAATTGAAAATGAGGCGTGGCATTTCCGTTATGTCGGGGTCCCGCACGCTACCTATATGCATGAGAATAATCTCTGCCTCGAAGAATATCTGGATTATCTCAGGGAACATACTTCGGAGGAAGAACCGCTGGAGATTACATACGGATATGATGCCTGCAGCGTGTATTATACTTCCGCAGACAGAATAAAAAGACCGGAGCATCGCTGCGAGGTTTCCGGAGATAACAGGGGAGGCTGTATCATATCCGTTACAAAGCATTGAAAAAAGGTTTTTTATAAGGTACGATAAACTGGGTATCAATAGATATATTAAGAGGGGTGAAGATATGATGCCGAGAATATCATTAAAAGCAGCGCGTGTAAACGCCAACATGACCCAGGACGAGGTCGCCCGTCGTCTCAGTAAGACAAAACAGACGATCGTGAACTGGGAAAACGGAGTTACCGAAATCAAATACAATGATCTTCGGGAACTTTCGGAGTTATACCAAATGCCGATTGAGTACATCAACCTGCCTGACAGGAAAGAAAGGCACCGAAATTCTGAGGTATCTGAATGAACAATGAATTAAAAAGAATAGAGGAAATCCTGAGAGGAAACGATTATCCGGGAAGAGGAATCGCTGCCGGAAGAACTCCCGACGGAAGGTACGCTGCCTGTATTTATTTTATTATGGGTAGAAGTGAGAATTCCAGAAACAGGATTTTTGTGAACGACGGATCCGGTATCCGGACTCAGGCCTTTGACGAGTCCAAGATGTCAGATCCTTCGCTTATTATTTACTCGCCGGTCAGGGTTCTTGGAAACACGCATATCATAACCAACGGAGATCAGACGGATACTATATTTGAAGGTCTCTCGGACGGACTGACCTTCGAACAGTCACTGAGATCCAGAAGGTATGAACCGGATCCTCCGAACTACACACCGAGAATTTCGGTGATCGTAGAGCCGGACGCAGGAGAACTTGATATGACATTTTCCATCCTGAAATCGGATGAGGGCGACCCGGATTCGGATCTTCGCTATACGTTTTCCTACAGCCGTGTCCGTCCGGGAGAAGGACGTTTTATCAGCACTTACAGACATG
>CADBRO010000316.1 GCA_902797075.1 uncultured Lachnospiraceae bacterium | reverse complement strand
GTTACCTTCTCGGGTGTGCTGAAGGAATGGATCGAGTATTCTCCGTTCTCATCATAGATTACGTTGTCGATCAGAAGTCCGAATTCATCGTTCTGCATCTCGGTCGTCGAGCTGTAAAGCGGCTGCCACCATGCGCCGGCAAGAAGCTTCTCCGTGAGGTTACCGTCTGCATCGAAGGAATCGTCGTATTTCTTCGCGTAGGTCTCAATAACGCTGTGGAATCTCTCCTTCTCCTCAAGGGTGTCGAACTCGATCATCATGTCGTATTCGATCGCGAAGCAGAGATAGCGGTCGTCCGTCACCTGAATAACCGCATAGGTCGGCGTAGGCTCGCCGGGATCTCCCCAGTCGGTCATGTATTCATAGACGGAGACCTTCGGCTCGATCTGGATGTAGCCGTCCATGTCTTCGCTTCTTAAAAGGCCGATCAGCTGTACTGCGTGCTGATAGTCGCTGTGTCCGTATTTGATCGTATAGTCGGCGAGGAAATTTGCGTCGTAGCCCGAATACTTGAGATTATATCCGGTCGTCGCTCCCTGAAGAACGATCTCCGTTCCGACAGCCGTCAGCTCCTCCTGATCGAAGATAACGTAGCTGTTCAGCGTCGATTCAAGAACACTCATCAGATTTTCGTCGCTTATGCGGCCGATGTAGTGGCGTCCCTTTCCGCCGATTTCCGCGCAGCGGTACAGATAATCCTCAATCTCGGTCGGCGCGTCCGTCGGTATCAGATCCAGATCAAAGACGCATGCGTAATACGGAAGGTACTCCTCCGGGACGGATTCCGGATCGATTCCTGCGTCCGAAAGAACCTTTGCCGCCTTGTCGGGAGCGTCGTCATTTACATAGGTGAGCGCCAGCTCCTCAAGTCCTGCGATGCGGAGTCCCGCGGCGAGAAGCTCGCCTTCATTCGCGTTTGTGAGCTGTTCCCCGCCAAGTGCCGTAAGAGCAGCATTGACATTGTCCAGTGTGGGATCGCTGAACGGTGCGATGTTGTAATACTCGTTCAGATACTCTGACGCCTTCAGGGAATCGTCCGCGCAGACGGCAGCCGATGCAGCCAGCGTAAGTCCCAGGCACAGGGTAATCAGTCTGAAGCACTTTTTCATTTTGCCGTAACCCTCCTTCTCCGTATTATCCATAAAAAAGTTACCGGACCCCGCTTGGGAATCCGGTAATATTATACCCTGTTTCACGAACTCACTGCAAGACCTGTATAGAGCTGCCAGTACTTTCCTCTCTCCGCCATCAGCTCGTCGTGGGTTCCCCGCTCGATGATTCTTCCCTGCTCGAGGACCATGATGCAGTCCGAGTTTCTGACCGTGGAGAGGCGGTGCGCGATGACAAAGGAGGTTCTTCCGCTCATCAGCTTATCCATACCGTCCTGAACCATATGCTCAGTACGCGAGTCGATGGACGACGTCGCTTCGTCGAGGATCAGAACCGGCGGATTTGCGATGGCTGCTCTTGCGATGGCGATCAGATGTCGCTGGCCCTGTGAAAGATTGGCGCCGTCATTGTAGAGCATCGTGTCATAACCCTCCGGAAGCCTCCGGATAAATGCGTCCGCGTTCGCAAGCTTCGCCGCGGCGACCACGTCCTCGTCCGTCGCGTGGAGATTTCCGTAGCGGATGTTCTCCTTCACGGACGCGGTGAAAAGATGCGTATCCTGAAGAACGATTCCAAGGGATTTGCGGAGATCCGCCTTTTTAATCTTGTTGATATTGATGCCGTCGTACCTGATCTTGCCGTCCTGAATATCATAGAAGCGGTTGATCAGGTTCGTGATCGTCGTCTTACCGGCGCCCGTCGATCCGACAAACGCGATTTTCTGGCCCGGCGTCGCATAAAGCTTGATGTCGTGGAGCACCATCTTATCCGGGTCATAACCGAAATCGACGCCGTCCATGACGATATCGCCCTTCAGCTCGGTGTATGTCGTGGACTGGTCGGACTGCTTGTGGAAATGCTTCCAGGCCCATTTTCCTGTAAATGAATCCGCTTCGGTGATGGTTCCGTCCTCGGCGATATTCGCAAAGACCAGCGTCACATAGCCGTCGTCGGTCTCGGGTTCCTCGTCGAGCAGCTTGAAAACGCGGTCCGCGCCAGCCAGCGCCATTACGACCGAATTCGCCTGCTGGCTCAGCTGATTGATCGGCATATTAAAGCTCTTGTTAAATGTAAGGAATGAGGCGATCTTGCCGATCGTAAGCCCCGCCATGCCGTTCAGCGCGAGGATGCCGCCGACGATAGCGCAGATAACGTAACTGACGTTTCCGATCTGCGCGTTGATCGGCATGAGGATCGTCGCAAATGCGTTCGCCCGGTTGGCGCTGCCGTAGAGCTCCTCGTTGAGCTCGTCAAACTTCTCAATCGCCTCGTCTTCATGGCAGAACACCTTCACGACCTTCTGGCCCTGCATCATTTCCTCGATATATCCGTTGATCTTGCCGAGATTTCTCTGCTGGGCAATGAAGTTTTTCCCGGAGAGTCCCGCGATCTTGCCCGTCACGAAAATCGTGATTCCCGACATGGCGAGGGTGATGACCGTCATGGGAACATTCAGGATGAACATACTGATGACGACGCTCACGATCGTCACCACCGAATTCACGAACTGCGGGATCGACTGGCTGACCATCTGCCTCAGGGTATCGATGTCGTTCGTGTAGATCGACATGATGTCTCCGTGCGTATTGCGGTCAAAATAGCGGATCGGCAGCTTCTCCATGTGCGAGAAAAGCTCGATTCGAAGATCCCGGAGCATTCCCTGGGAGACGTAGATCATGAGCTTGTTCTGGATATAGGATGCCGCAACGCCGGCCGCGTAAAAGACCGCGACGCGGGCTATGGCCTTAAGAAGCGGCGCAAAATCCCGGCTTCCGGACGTTACCATCGGAGTGATGTAGCTGTCGATCAGCGTCCTCGTAAAAAGTGTTCCCTGAATGTTGGCAAGAACGCCTACGAAGATCAGCGCGATCGCAATCACCATCATGATTCCGTAACGCGCAAAAACATATCCCATCAGACGTTTGAAAATGGCGCCGGCATTGTCGACGTGCATCTTTACGCCTCTGGGCGGCCTTCCTCTGTGGCCTTTCAGTTCCTTGTCGTTTGCGACGTCAATGGTCGCCGCGTCATTTTTCTTATTTTTCGTATCAGCCATCACTCCTCACCTCCCTTCGCACCGGATCCGGATTCTTCGCTCCGGATATCAAAATCTCCGCCTCCGCTCTTCTGTGTCTCGCAGACCTCGCGGTAAATCGCGTTGTTCTTAAGGAGGTTGTCCGGAGTATCGAAGCCGGACACGCGGCCGTTGTCCATAACGATGACACGGTCCGCATTTTCAACGGAGATGATCCTCTGAGTGATGATGATCTTCGTCATGCCGGGCTTCGCTTTCATCATCGCGCTGCGGATTTTCGCGTCCGTCGCCGTATCGACCGCGGACGTCGAATCGTCGAGGATCAGGATCTTAGGATCCTTAAGGAGTGCCCGCGCGATGCAGAGGCGCTGCTTCTGTCCGCCGGAAACATTGGTTCCGCCCTGGGTAATAACGGTGTTGTATCCGTCCGGGAAACGCGAGATAAACTCGTCGGCGCAGGCCATCTCAGCCGCAGCCCTGCATTCCTCCTCCGTCGCGTCCTTCTTTCCCCAGCGGAGATTCTCAAGAATTGTTCCCGAAAACAGGACATTGTTCTGCAGAACCACCGCGACCTGGTTTCTCAGCGACGTGAGGTCATACTGCCGCACGTCAATCCCTCCGACCTTCACACAGCCGTCCGACACGTCATAAAGCCTTGAGATCAGACTGACAAGCGAGGACTTGGAGGAACCGGTTCCGCCGATAATTCCGATGGTTTCCCCGGACCGGATATGGAGATCCACATCCGAAAGAACGGGTTCCCTGCTGTCGGCGCTGTAGGAAAAATCCACATTTTCAAAATCGATGCTTCCGTCCGCCACCTCAAACACCGGATTTTCCGGGTTTTTGAGGCTGCTCTCCTCGGTAATAACCTCCGCGATTCGCTGTACGGAAGCGGCGCTCATCGTCACCATGACAAACACCATGCCCATCATCATAAGAGACATGAGGATATTCATGCAGTAGGTCAGAAGGCTCATGAGCTCGCCCGTCGTAAGAGCGCTGTTAACGATCATATGCGCTCCGACCCAGGAGATCAGCATGATTACCGTGTACACGGTTCCCATCATGATCGGCTGGACCAGGATCATATTGTTTTCGGCTTTGACGAAGAGAGAGTAGATATTCTCCGCCGCCTTCTGGAATTTCGTCTTCTCGTAGTCCTCGCGGACATAGGCTTTCACCACGCGGATGGCGGAAACATTTTCCTCCACGCTCTCATTGAGCGCGTCATACTTCTTGAAAACCATACGGAAAAACTTCGTGGTCTTCGTCATGATAATGATCAGCGCGATGGCGAGAAGAATTACGGCTACCAGATAGATCGTCGCGATCCTCGCATTGATGATGAATGCCATCGTCATGGCGATGATCATCGAAAATGGCGCGCGGACGAACATGCGCAGTATCATCATGTAGGCATTCTGGACATTCGTCACGTCAGTCGTAAGTCTCGTAACAAGGCCGGACGGCGAGAATTTGTCGATGCTCAAGAAGGAAAACGTCTGGATATTCCGGTACATCGCTTTCCGCAGATTCCGGGCAAAGCCCGTGGAGGCCTTCGATCCGAATACGCCGGAGAGAATACCGGCGGCAAGCCCCGCGAGCGCACAGAGGAGCATGAGCGTTCCGTTCTTCACAATCGCCTGAAAGTTTCCGGCCGTAATTCCCTCGTCAATAATCCTCGACATGAGGAGTGGAATCAGCATCTCCACAACCACCTCGAGAATCATAAAAATCGGGGTGAGTACGGATGACAGCTTGAATTCCTTTATTTCTTTCGCAAGTACTTTAACTGAATTCATTTTCTTCCCTTTTTTGCATTAATACTTTGTATTCCTTTAAGAACAATCGCGGCAAAACTGTGCACACATACGTTTCGCGCGCAGGAATCAGTTGCGGTTCCAAATGGAATAGTAGTATTATAAGGCTTGATTTTTTATGTATCAAGCATTACTGACGGGGGAAGAATCTATGAGTTTTAGCATCCCAGAACACTATGATCCTCACATGACGGTCCGCGAGACTCAGGACGCGATCAAGTTCATCAGAGACCTGTTCCAGAAAGAGTTCGGAAAAGAGATGAATCTCGAGAGAATTTCCGCACCTCTTTTCGTCTCCCAGGCCTCCGGTCTCAACGACAACCTGAACGGCGTCGAGCGTCCTGTGTCCTTTGACATGAAATCCATCCCGGGCGAGACCTTCGAGGTCGTCCAGTCTCTGGCAAAATGGAAGCGCTACGCCCTTGGCCGCTACGGCTTTAAGCCGGGTGAAGGACTGTACACCAATATGAACGCGATCCGCCGCGACGAGGATCTGGACAATCTCCACTCCTGCTACGTCGATCAGTGGGACTGGGAAATGGTGATCAATAAGGCCGACCGGAATCAGGAATTCCTTCACGACGTCGTCCGCAGCATATTCCGTCTCATCAAGCACACGGAGCACGAGGTCTGGTACCGCTATCCCGACGCGGTATACCGTCTCCCCGAGGATATCTACTTTACTACCTCGGAGGAACTGGAGAAGCGTTTCCCCGATAAAACAAGAAAAGAGCGGGAAAATCTGATTTCGAAGGAACACGGCGCTGTATTCATCGAAAAAATCGGCTGGCCGCTGGCGGACGGAAAGCCCCATGACGGCCGTTCCCCGGACTACGACGACTGGAACCTGAACGGCGATATTCTGTTCTGGTTCGAACCGCTTCAGATCGCTCTCGAAATATCCAGTATGGGTATCCGGGTAAGTCCCGAATCCATGAAGGCACAGCTCGCCCACGCGAACTGCGAATACCGCCTCGGCTTCCCGTACCACAAAGCGCTGATGGAGGAGAAGCTTCCCTACACGATCGGCGGAGGTATCGGACAGTCAAGACTCTGCATGCTTCTGCTGGGCAGAGTGCATGTCGGCGAAGTGCAGGCGTCCATCTGGCCGGATGATATGCGTAACGAGTGTGAAAAGAACGGTATTATTCTCCTGTAAATACCACCGCAAAACGGCAGCCGCAGATGCGGCTGCCGTTTCATTTTTCACGTTGTTTACTTCATGATCACCTGATAAACCTTCTTCGCGAGATTTCCTCTCTCCCGCGCTTTGACCGTCCTGTTTGCCGGAACCTCGTAGTTCAGGCAGAAACGGCTTCCCGCTTCATAGGCGGCGTTTGCGGCTGTCATCTTTGCGCTCGCGCTTTTCCATCCGGTGTAGACCCATTTATAATTTCCGCTCAGCTCCTTGATGATCATCCGGCATTCCGCCGCAGACGCCTGGGCAAATGTGATCCGGTCGTTTCCTCCGGCCTCTTTTTTATACAGCTCGACCAGTGTTTTTGTTCTTCCGCCCGTCCACTGCACGCAGCCGAGGCCGAACTTTCCTTTCCATCCGCCCTTCTGCAGATTAACCAGCATCTGGTACAGCGCGCTCAAAGATACGCTCGTGACATTTTTGCCTGAATACTTCGACCGATAGCTGTAGTTTTTATCCATGTAGACGAGATAGGCCGGTTCTCCTGATTTATAGGCGGACGACTCGAACTGTCCGACAGAGCCCTCTTTTATGATGTTCGCGAGAACGCCTGCGACGAAGGTCGGTTCATATCCCGCGTCAAGCAGCGTCTTAGCCATCACGGTAATGCTGGTCTTTTTATTTCCTTTGAGTCCGAGGGATGTATCCGCCTGGAGATTACTGACCGCCCTCTGTGACGAAACTCCTTTCTTCGCGGTGTTCCCGGTTGTTCCTGTACCGGATGTTTTTCTTTTGGTCGTTCCTGTCAGTTTCCACTTCTGCGCCTTCGTCGCGTTGAACTCGTAGACCTGTATCTGGGTACCGTTCGCGCAGCTGCCGGATTTTGCGTCGAGGAAGTAACCGAGCTCATTCTGAATGTAGTAATACCCGTTTCCAGCCGAGAAGAATTTCCAGTGCTGTGCCGCTGTCCCGTTCCTGTCGTAAAGCTGGACCTGCACGCTGTTCACCGCGTTTCCGTTCTTCACGTCCAGGACCTTTCCGGAATTGACGTCGTAAATCTCGTACCATCCTCCTGAAACCAGCTTTATGTCGAACTTCTGGTTCTCGTTGCCGTAATTCTTATAAAGCTGAACCTTGGTTCCGTTCGCTTTCCCGGCGCCGGTTATGTCGATGACCTGGCTGGTGTTAAGGCCCGAGCAGATCTGGAAGGTCCCGTTCGACACCTTTGCGGCGGATGATTTTTTGAGACCCGCGGAAAGCTTCCATTTCTGCGCCGTCGTTCCGTTATACCTGTATACCTGGAGCGGGGTTCCGTTTTTGCTTTTTCCGCCTGTCGCATCCAGATAGTTGCCGAGCTCATTTTTAATGTAATAATATCCGTTTCCCGCGCTGTAGAATTTCCAGTGCTGGGCTGCCGTGTTGTTGTAGGTGTAGAGCTGGACCGGCGTGCCGCTGTTCTTCGAGCCTCTCTTTACGTCGACCACCTTTCCGGAATTGATTTCCTTAATCTGGTACCAGCCGGAAGAAAGCCGGACAATGTCAAACTTCTGGTTCTCCGAGCCCTGAAGCTCCAGCTTCTGTTTGTAGAGCTGCATCCGTGTCCCGTTCGAGGTTCCCGCCCCGACTGCATCGACGACCTGTGCGGTATTAAGTGAGCTGTGAATGTGGTATGTTCCGTTCGCGATGCTTGCAACGGAAGCCTTAAGCTCCGCCGTCGCAGCCTGCTGTGTCTTTTGGACCGCGGTTTCCGCCGCGTACGCCGGAGAGGCTGCCGCAAGCATGCAAAGCGCTAATGCTCCTGCCAGAAACTGCTTTGTTCTCATTCCGAATAATGCCTTCATGATAAATCCTCCGCTCTGCGCCGGAGCTTTACTTGCAAATGCGCCGCTCCGTATGTTTTACCTTTCTGGCATCATTATAAACAGCAGGAACTGCTGTTTTGTTTTCAACAGCCATGCCGACAGGTTCGGGAACTCTTCGCATTCCCGAACTGTCGCGGCATTCGCTATCCGCTCCTTTTTCCTTTGAGCCATGCCGACAGGTTCGGGAACTCTTCGCGTTCCCGAACTGTCGCGGCATTCGCCGTATGCTCCCAGTCTGTAAGACGGCCACCGGGAGTAAACTCCCGGTGGCCGTCTTACATCCTGTTCGCGCATGGCTCATTGCTGCGCGCATATTACCATCTCATGGACTCAACCGCCGTCTTTTCGGCAGGAAGAGCCGCCTTATACCGCTCCGTAAATGTCTCGAAGCCCGCGATGTCCTCTTCTGTCGGGACGATCGTTGATCCCGCTTCTCCCGAGAAGATTCTCTTTTCAAGATAATCCTCGAGTTTTCCTTCCTTCTTTCCGTCGACAAGATAAGCCGCAAGAAGAGCCATTCCCCACGGTCCGCCTTCTCCTGCTGTCTCCATCACTGTAACCGGAGCGCCTGCTGCCGCGGCGAGATATCTCTGACCGACTCCCTTTGTCTTGAAGAAGCCGCCGTGACCGAAGAGCTTATCCAGCTTCACGCCCTCTTCCTTAAGAAGAATGTCAAGGCCGAGCTTGACCGCGCCAAGCGATGTGTAGAGATGAGCCTTCATGAAATTCGCGAGGTTGAATTTCGCGTCCGGTGTTCTCATAAAGAGAGGTCTGCCCTCGTTGATATGCGTAACTCCCTCTCCGGAGAGATAGCCGTAGGCCATAAGTCCGCCGCAGTCCGGATCGCCGTTTAAGGAATTGGTGTAGAGCTTTCCGAAAAGCTCGCCGGCGTCCGTCTTGTGTCCCATCAGCTCCGCGAATTCACCGAAGAGATTCACCCATGCGTTGAGGTCCGAGGTGCCGTTGTTTGCGTGGGACATAGCCACCGGGAATCCCGTCGGCGTCGTCACCATATCGATCTCGCGGTAAACCTTCGAGAGCTTCTTCTCAAGAACGACCATCGCGAAGGTACTGGTTCCTGCGGAAACATTGCCGGTCCTCGGAGCGACGGAGTTTGTGGCCACCATGCCGGTACCTGCGTCGCCTTCCGGCGGGCAGAGCGGAATTCCGGCCTCAAGATTTCCGGATTCATCGAGGAAGGCAGCTCCTTCTTCCGTCAGAGTACCGGCTGCTTCGCCTGCGACAAGAACCTTCGGCAGTACATTTTCGATCTTCCAGTCATAACCGCACTTCACGACCAGCTCGTTGAACTTCCGGATCATCTCTGCGTCATAATCATTCTTTTCCGAATCGATCGGGAAAATGCCGGACGCATCGCCGACGCCGGTCACCTTATTTCCGGTCAGTTTGTAATGAATATAGGAATCCAGCGTGGTCGCAAAATCGAGAACCTTTACGTGCTCTTCCTGATCCAGCATGCACTGGTAAACATGGGCGATCGTCCAGCGGAGCGGGATGTTGAAATCGAACAGCTCCGTCAGAGCGTCAGCAGCGGCTTCCGTGTTGGAATTTCTCCAGGTCTGGAACGGCGTCAGAAGATTGCCGTCTTTATCGAACGCCATATAACCGTGCATCATCGCGCTGATGCCGATCGCGCCGTAGGTCTTCGGAGTGATGCCGTATTTTTCTTCCACTGCGGTACGAAGCGAACTGTAGCAGCTTCTGCAGCCTGCATGGATTTCGTCAAGGCTGTAAGTCCAGATACCGTTAACCAGCGAGTTTTCCCAGTCGTGGAAACCGACTGCGAGTACATGTCCGTCAAAATCCGTAAGAACGGCTTTGATTCTTGTTGATCCGAATTCAATACCAAGAGCGGTTTTTCCCTGTTCGATTAATTCCCTGATCTCCATGATGATTCCTTTCTTGATTTCCTGTGTTACCGACAAATGCTTATTTGTTTCCCTGACCGTAATATGCGTTCGGACCGTGTTTTCTGAGGAAATGCTTCTCCTGAATGATCTGCGGCGCGCGGCCGGCCTCCGGATTGACCTGCCTCGTCAGCATAGCCATCTCAGCTACTTTTTCAAGAACGACTGCGTGATATACTGCCGCAAAACAGTCCTTTCCCCATGTGAAGGGCCCGTGGTTTCTGCAGACAACGCCCGGAGTATGCATCGGATTTCTGCCTTCAAACGCCTCAATAATCACTTTTCCGGTGTTCTTTTCATAGGCTTCCTCAATTTCCTCCGCCGTCAGATTTCTCGCGCAGGGAATATCCCCGTAGAAGTAGTCCGCATGGGTCGTGCCGTAGCAGGGTATATCGAGACCTGCCTGCGCCCACGCAACCGCGTAAGTCGAATGCGTATGGACGACGCCGCCGATTTCCGGAAATGCTTTGTAAAGCTCCATGTGCGTGTCGGTATCCGTCGACGGATTAAGATCGCCCTCGACCTTATTTCCCTCCAGGTCCATTACCACCATATCTTCGGGTTTCAGCTTATCGTAATCGACGCCGCTCGGCTTGATCACGAAAAGACCCGTCTCGCGGTCAATTCCGCTCACATTTCCCCAGGTAAAGGTCACAAGACCATACTGTGGAAGCTGCATATTTGCCTGATAAACCTGTTCCTTAAGTCTTTCGAGCATCTTACCACCTCCGCTCATATCAATTTATTAACTGTTACAGTCCTTGTTTAGCAGCGTTTTCTACCAAAAGCGACTCCGCCAATGCCTGAAGCTCTTCATAGGACGCTTCCGACATGGCGCTGAGCTCGTCATCCGTAAAGGGGAGCTGTAAAACAAAGTATTTTATGTAATTCGTGTAATCTTCCGAAGAAGATACATAGAGATAAGGCGACCTGAAATCATGGAACACTCCTCCAAGATCGCCGTACGTTCCGGAAACCGCGTGATACACCATCATAAACGCAAAAAGAGGATTATAAAAGTTTCCGCCGGATGCGCCTGCTATGGAGCCGTCCATCAGTTTGTCGCCGAGGTCCGACACAAAGCCGGCGGACACGACAGCGACGGAATCCGTCTTTCCGAGGCCCTCCAAAGCGGCGGTCACTCCCTGCAGCACCTCTCCGCCTCCGGCCGAAATCAGGCCGTCAATCGCTGTATCGCTCTGCATAAGGCTTCTGGCCGCAGAAGCGCCCCCCTCCGAGGTCGTTCCCGCGTACACCGGCTCCGTAAGGCGCGCCGCGTCGCCCGGGTTCTCCGCGTTCCATTCGTCAACGGCGGCCTTCACGCCGTTCCATCTGTCTCCAAAGACCGCGTCGCCCATCGTCGGACCGATCAGACCGATGTTCCTGCTTCCCTGCCGAAGGAGCATGCCGGTCAGCTCTTTCCCGTTCTGTTCCTCATCCTCATGGACAGCCCCGACATAATAATCCGACTTCTCTGCAAGCTTATAGATGTCCGCACTGTCTTCAGAGTCGATGGTACGGAAGAACTGGGCAAGATATACGCCCTTTTCTTCACAGGTCGAAATGGCGGAGGCCATATCCGAGTCGTCACTATTGCACAGAATGATTCCCCGGCAGCCTTCTTCGCAGAGCAGAGTGACCGAGTCGGCGACCATATCCGGCCGTCCTCCCTGATCCACATACTGGATCTGAACGCCGAGGACCTTTGCAGCCTGGTCGAGAAGCTGTTTGCACTGGGTTCCGAATGAATCCGTCGTGCTTTCGATCGAAACGCCGATCCTCAGCGTCTCCTCAAGCGGTGCTTCCGCATAAAGCGGAACCGGCATGGTAAAAATCAATAATGCCGCGATCATCGCGCGGACAGCCGCGCCCTTCAATCCGTGTTTCATTACAATCCTCATCATAGCATAAAATAAGTCAGTTAAGGCAGGTCAGAACCAGTTTTTCTCCATATTCATGTCGCGCGCCTCCGCAATCGACTCTCCCTCGAACCGGACGCTGTATTCCTGGTTTTTGATGGAGATTCTGGCGCCGGCGGGAATCGACGAAGTGATGAAGGCGTTGGCGCCGATCACAGCGCCTTTGCCGATCACCGTCTCTCCTCCGAGAATCGACGCTCCCGCGTAAATCGTCACGTTATCCTCAATCGTTGGATGACGTTTTACTCCGTGAAGGAGCTGTCCCTTTCTTGTGGAGAGCGCCCCGAGGGTAACTCCCTGGTAAATCTTGACGTTCTCTCCGATCTCCGTGGTCTCGCCGATAACGATGCCGGTTCCGTGGTCGATGAAGAAATATTTTCCGATCGTCGCGCCGGGGTTGATGTCGATACCGGTGTGGGAATGCGCCATTTCCGTCATCATTCTGGGGATCATGGGCACGTCAAGGAGCACAAGCTCGTGCGCGATCCGGTAAACCATGATCGCGTAAAGTCCCGGATATGAATAGATGATCTCATCCTTGTTGAACGCTGCAGGGTCCCCGTCATACTCCGCCTGGAGGTCGGTGTCGATATACTCCCGGATCCGGGGAATTCTCGAAAGGAATTCAAGGGAAACCTCCCTGGCCCGCAGATTATTCTCCTCCTCTGACGGGCAGTCGTCGCCCTCGCAGTACTGGAATACCAGACCGATCTGCTTCGTCAGATTGAAAATGGTATCCTCCACCAGCGTACTGGTCGCATTCTCGCGGGTGTAATACCGGTACGTCTGCGCGCGGTAAAACCCCGGAAAAATCAGGTGCTGGAGGTTGGAAAGGATGCCGGACACCGCTTCCCTTTCCGGCTGGTTGAAGCGGGCTTCCCTGTCTATGTATCTTCCCTTTGTGTAATCCGAAAGAATATCGTCGGTAATGCGGCGAATGCGGTCAATCATGGGCATCATCCCCCTTAGTTCTTACTGCCTCGATGCTTTTATGTTCTTCCATGCTGTAGGTAAATGTGACGTCGTCTACAACGCTTCCGTCCCCCGGCCTTCGGACCTCGATGCGGACCGTTCCCGGATCTCCTTCCGACAACTCGATTCCGGAGCTGATATTGTCGTAAAGAGCGCTGATTCTCCTCTCGGAGAGCACCGCCGGATCCGCTTCGATGCGTATATCATAGGGCTCCGCCGAAAGAAGCATCAGGTACTGGTGGAGGTTCGTATTTGCACATAGCGCCTCCTCCTCGTACGCCCGGTATGCCTCGTAGTCCGTCTCCCAGGATCCGTAAGCGGGATCCCCTCTGTGATCCGAAAGTCCACAGTTGTCAGCCAGGTACTTTCCGAGATATGAAGTCACCTTCTTCGCCCCGGATACATTGAGGTGGGACATACGGTCATGGCAGTCGGTGTCGTAATTCACAACGTCCATCCGAAGGAAGTTGATGAACGGGATTCCCTCTTCCTCCGCGACCAGCGCCGCCGTGTTCGCTTCCTTCTGCTGCGCTTCGTTCGCGGGAAACGGAAGGTAGGTCAGAATCAGCGTGATGCCGTTTTCGCGGCAGTCGGCCGCCAGCTTCCGGATATACTCATATCCTGCGATTCCCGTTCCGTACACCCTCGACTCCGGAATCTGCTCATATTTCTTCGGCACCGCCACGTTCATCGCGTAAAGCGACCCTTTCAGAGTATCGTACTTGGGCAGAAAATCGTTCAGCGTCAGTTCCTTCCACCTGGAATGATAAAGAAGCAGGTTAAAAAGAAATGAGCTTATGCGCCTCGTGTCGGCGTCAGCCTCGGTAACCTTGCCGCTTTCCAGCATGAGCGGGAGAGATTCGTCGTCAAGCAGATCCCGTGCCGCAGCGATCTTCGTCTCCGACAGCGGATAGGCGTCAAATGCAAGCTGCGCCTTCACAAAATCCGACGACGTCTTCAGCCTCATTCTGGAACGGCTCGCATCAAGAACCACAACCTTCGGCTTCTGATACCTGAGCGCCTCCTTGTAAATCCAGTACGACTCCGCCGTATTGCTCTGGATTGAAGCAAGATTATAAGAAGTGATTCCGTATTCGTCCCAGAGCTCCAGCGGATATATGCCGTCCATCACATGGCTGGTTCCGAGAAAGAGAACGTCGATCCCTGCTTTCTCCTTCATAAACGGAACCGTCCTGACCGGTCCGTCCTTCCGCTCCAGAATCCTGGCGGCAAGAATGACAAGCACGCAAAGAAGGCCGCAGAAAATCAGCGGCCTCAGTATTCTCCCGGGCTTTATCCTTGCTTTTCTTCCCATAAAATCTTCAGCGCTTTTCTGTCCAGCTTCTCCATCCGGTTCCGCGGAAGGGCTTCCACCCGCACAAAATATGCGGGCATCTTGTATTTTTCAGCGTGAGATGCCATGTAGGAGCGAAGATCCGCTTCCGGGATCTCCTCCTCCGACGCATAGAACAGCACCGGAACCTCTCCGAGGTGGGTTTTCGTGTCCGGAACGCCGATGCAGCCGCACTCCCGGATCGCCGGAAACTCGCAGGCGACATTTTCCACGTCAAGCGGGGAGACCTTCTCTCCTCCGACGTTGATGATGTCATCCGCCCGTCCGAGCATATGGTAGTAGCCTTCCGCGTCCTCATATACGATGTCGCTTGTGATGAGGAGTCCGTCCGCAAGGGCTGCCTTCGTCAGATCTTCCGCTTTCCAGTAACCGGACATCACCATGTCGCCCGAAAGCGCCATTCTTCCGGTATGCTCCGCATCGCTTCTGATCGGATTTCCGTCCGGATCCAGCACCTTCACGGTGATATCCGGCAGCGGCTTTCCGATTGCTGTAACAAGAACCGGATCCTTCGCAGCGCGGTGCACGTCCGTAAACAGCGCCCCGCCAGTCTCTGAGGATCCCCAGGTATTGTGAAGCTCCGTATCCGGCAGCTTTTTGGCGAGCCGTTTTCTCTGCTCCACGGTCAGTGAACCTGCCCCGATCTCGATATAACGGAAGCGGCCCATGATCTCATAAAAGCGGTCCTGCATCTGGGATCTCAAAAGCTCCATCGAGACTGGAACTGCGATCATGCCGGTGCATCCGTGCGCATCGAGGTTCTGCTCGATTTCCTTCGCGAAAACAAAGCCGTTCTGCAGGACCACCGTGGATCCGCCGTAAAGAGCGGCACGGAGTTCCCTCAGCGAAAATGAATGATGGAGCGGCAGCGGGATCAGAACCCTGTCATCAGGACGGATTCCGATTCCGGTCTTCGTATGCTGCAGAATCGAAAGAACCGCGCGGTGGCTCAGCATGACGCCCTTCGGCTTTCCGGTCGTGCCCGTCGTAAACAGGATCTCGGAAAGATCCTCCGGTTCGCAGGAAGCGCACACGTCAGATTCCTCCTGCTTCGCGCCGGCTCCGCAGACCTCTTTCAGAGAGGCAAGCTTTACTTCCGGCGGAACGTCCGGAAGCTTCATGTCGGTGAGAAACAGAACGCCGTCGGCTTCACTGTAAATCGAAAGGGCGTTTCCGGGCGTGCTGTTCTTGTCGATAAAGACGGCGACTGCGCCGATCCTTGTTACCGCAAGATACGCAACGATTGTCTCCGGCTTCGAGGGCGCGGAAAAAAGAACGCGGTCGCCTTTTTTTACGCCGCATTCAGCAAGAAATGCCGCAGCTTTGCGCACCCGCATCTTAAGAGCGCCGAACGTAACCGACTCTTTTCGGAAAACAAGAGCTTCCTTATCCGGAATCTCCTCCCCGAACCGCATGACTCTTTCTGAAAATGTCTCCAAAACGCCGTCTCCTTACATATACTTTTCAATCAGTTCTGCGATGGAATCCAGCGAATTGAAATTCTCCGGAACAATCTCCTCGTAAGGAAGGGAAACATCGAATTCGTCCGACAGCGCCGAGATCATGCCGACGATGGACAGGGAATCGATGATGCCGTCATCCACCAGTTCGTCCGAAGACTCAAAATCAATATCCGGGAAGTTCTCCTCAAGAATTTCCTTCACTCTTTCTCGCATGTTAAATTCCTCCTGATTTTTGATAACTGAAAATATTAAAACGCACCGTATACAAAGGACGATGCTGAATATCCCGGTCCGTAGACCCCGAAAATCACGACTGCCATAATGCCCGCAAGATATACCGCCCAGCGGACCGGAAGCGCCATTTTCGCGATCCGTTCCCGGATATGCATCTTAGTCTGCCAGATGCTGACAAGGAAACAGATGAAAAGCCCGGCGGCGATAACCGCAAAGTCCTTCGCGTCGACGCCGTACGTAAACACCGAGCCGTCGATAAACTCCCTGGCTCCGCTCCCGGAAAAAATCCGTCTCAAAATGATGAGCGCGCTGCCTGCGCATCCAAGCGCGGTGATCATCCTGCCGAAGCAGAAGTAGACGAAAGTTCTGACCATCCTGAGAAATCCCGGCAGGGGGCGGTCAGGCTCCGTGTGAAGATATGCGGCAAGCTTCTTCCACTCCGGGGCGAAGGCCGTCTCAAGAATAATCAGCACGCCCCAGTAAACGCCCCACAGAAGATAATCCGCTCCCGTACCGTGCCAGAGTCCGGTAAGGATCCAGACGACGATAAGCGGAACCGCTGCCGCCGT
This sequence comes from uncultured Lachnospiraceae bacterium, assembly GCA_902797075.1. GTDB lineage: Bacteria > Bacillota > Clostridia > Lachnospirales > Lachnospiraceae > Chordicoccus. The sequence continues at coordinate 1,539 of CADBRO010000316.1, read as the reverse complement.
AAAGGACGCGAGACGTTTTTTCCCGCTCTTCCGGATGGCCGACGTCCGGTTCATCATGAACTTCGACGTCGCGATCGGCATATAGACATAATCCTTGAACCAGCTCCCGAGGGTGATATGCCAGCGCCTCCAGAACTCTGCCGCGCTCTTCGAGAAAAACGGCTGGCTGAAGTTCTCGTCCAGCGTGACTCCGAGCGCCTCGGATATACCGATAACGATATCCATGCAGCCTGAAAAATCCATATACAGATGAACCGCGTTCGCACAGACGGCAAGAACCACCAAAAGTCCCGAATGTTCCTGGATATTCCCGAATACCGCCGCCGGAAATGCGCTGATCCGGTCGGCGAGCACCAGCTTCTTAAAAAAACCGAAGACAGCTCTTTGCAGACCGAATGTGACCCTCTCGTAGGAAAATCCGGGCAGCTCCCCAAACTGCTTCATCAGTCTGTCATATCTGGAAATCGGTCCCTGTATGATGACGGGAAAATAGGTCATCGAAAGCAGAAGCAGCAGAGGATTTTTTTCAGCCTTTGTCTTTCTCCAGTAAATATCAAGAAGGTATCCGACCGCCGAGAATGTATAGTAGGAAATGCCGAGCGGCACCATCACTGCCCGGAATCCGGCCCCGGCCAGAGAAGAAAAATCGGACGTCTCCGGAAAACCGATGAGCTTCCCCGCTTTACCGTAAACAAGGATTCCCAGTACAATGACAAGTGACGGTATGAGGACAGCCTTCGCGCGCTTTCTGTAGGACGCGAGCAGCTGCGACTTCTCTTTCGGCTTCAGTTCTTTTGCTGCAGTCTCGGATTCGAATCCCTCGTAAACCCTTCCCATGAGCCTTGAGGCCGCATAGACGATAAAGGTTGTAGCAATAAGAATAGCGAGGAGACTTCTTCCCCCCGCACAGATATAAAATACGAGATTCCCCGCAAGCAGTATGATCTGCCGCAGCCGCACCGACGGCATCAGAAGATACAGCGTCATCAGTACGGCAAGGAACAGCAGAAAGCTGAAACTGATATATGACATTCCAATCATGCAGGCGTGCTCCCAAAGAGCGGCGCGTTTTCTGCGCACATACGATGATATTTCCCGTCTGTCACCATAGCATGAACGCCGATATTTTGCAACTCTTCAGTTTCTGTTCACGGCCGGTCCGGATGCCGTTTCTGACCCGCCGTGCCCGCACAGAATCAGTGTCCGTCGATGAATCTGCAGGCGGCAAGCGCTGCAACCGCTCCGTCGGACGCCGCAGTCGTCAGCTGGCGGACCTCCTTCGTTCTGCAGTCTCCCGCGACGAACACTCCGGGCGTCTTCGTCAGCAGGCTTTCGCCGGAGTCGAAATATCCCTTCGGATCGAGCTCTGCGACATTTTCAAACGGCCCGTTCTCCGGCATCTGGCCGATCGCGACAAACAGACCGCTGACCGGAAGCACGGTTTTTTCGCCGGTAATCTTGTTTGTGACCTCTACGCCCTCCACGCGCTTTTCCCCGAGAATCGCGGATACCGTCGAATTGAGCACAAACTCGACATTT
>CADBRO010000315.1 GCA_902797075.1 uncultured Lachnospiraceae bacterium | reverse complement strand
GTGCTCTTCAGCTTGTCGCTCTTATAGGAGCTGTGATTCTGCATGGTGATATTATAGATAAACAGTTTCTCTCCGGGTTCTTTTTCCTCCGTCATGCGGATCACCTCCTGATAATCCGCCTCATCGCTGACGAAGCCCCTGATGGTCGAAGCGCCCCTGAAATAATTCCTGATGTGGAGGAACTCGTCGAAACCCATCCTCGGATAGATCACATTCCGGTTCCAGCCGTAGGGGCCGTAGGGATGAAGGCCGATGGTCCTGTATCCCTGAGACTTAAGGATGCCTGCCAGAGAATACTGATCCTGCTTGATAAATGAATTGAAGACAACGGTTGTCGGAGACAGCACGCAGGAGTTTCCGGTCAGGAATTCATATTCCGTATTCGCCGTCGTTCCGCCCTTCACCGAGACCAGCATGGGGCCGGACTGCGTATTCTCCTTCAGACTGTTCACCCTGTCCATGAGCGGGACATCCGCACTGAACTCCGGATAGATCGTGGGGTCTGAAAACGCCTCATTCATTATGCAGATGATGTTCTCCGGTACCGGCAGATCAGGTTCGGCATCACCTTCATGCTTCTCTTCCGAAGTCCGGATAATTTCCGAGACTTTTTCCGATGAATAGATGTCCGGGGGAGTCGGATAGGACGCTTTGGCAAATGCGAAAAATCCCGCCTCCATACCGAAGAGCCTGTAAGTATACCATGGCTGCCAGTCCCTCAGCCAGATTCCCTGGTCCGCAAGAAAATCGGTGCGGAAAAGCGTTGAAAAGAATAAAAAGATCAAAAGTACGGAAGCAGCTCTTGAAAGAATCTTTCCGGCTGTCTTCCGGAAGTTGTGCCATTTAAAATGATGCAGCAAAAAGCCGCAGACAGCACCTGTCAGGACGACAACCGTGATGATCTGCCACGTCGGGACGTAGCGGTAATTCCCGGAAACGGACATACCCGTGCGCATGGAGCCGAAATCGATCCACTGGAAAGGTATACCCCTGAACTGCTGCACGAAATAGTTCACCATTCCCCAGACCATAAACAGTATATTTCCGAAGAACAGGCCGGCAGTAAGGGAGTTCAGCGCAAGAACCAGCACAAGAAGGATCACCAGCGTAATAAAAATGCCGAGCCATCTGTAGCGGACCTTCATATTCACAAGATAGTAATTATTGATCAACTCGATCTCGTAGAAGCAAAGGACCGCATTAAGAAATAATACAGCACATCCGATCAGGGAGCGGATGACCTTAAGACGCTTCGGTAATTCTTTCTTTTCTTTTTTGCCGTAGGCCGCAAAAAGGCCGTCCGCACAGGAGGCGATCGTTATAAGCAATAAAAAAATGAAAACCAGGGGACGTCTGTTTTCAAACGGCACTTCAACGGGGACTTTTTCAAGCAGTGAAGGTCCGAAGAAAAGCCCTCTGTAGTAAATCAGAATTATGAGCGAAACAGCCGCCCCTATACACCGGAGCGGCAGTTTTCTTATGTCTTTTAAGTTTGGAAAAATCTTTTTAAGCAAAACCAGTTACTCCTCGCAATGATGTCATTCCGGCCTTTTAATTTCCTCAGTAGCAGCAAGGAGCCATTCAAGTTCCTCACCTTTAAGATAAGGTGAAATCTTTTCTCTTACCTGCCTGTGGTAATCATTGAGCCTCATAAGATCCACCGGCTGCATATAGGAGAGATCCAGAGCGTTCCTGTCAATCGGAACAAACGTCAGAGGTTCAAATTTATAAAACTCTCCGAATTCGTTTCTGGTGTCCGTAACACTCAGTATAATGCTTTCCGTGCGGATCCCGTATTTACCTTCTCTGTAGATGCCAGGTTCGTCAGAGGTTATCATTCCCGGAACAATTTCCACATCCGGGCCTTCCTTCGGAGGATGGCTGAACCGCTGCGGGCCTTCGTGAACGTTCAGCATGAATCCGATGCCGTGTCCCGTTCCGTGATTGTAATCACAGGCATAGCGGTAAAGTGGCTCACGGGCAATCATGTCGAGCTGGCTTCCTGTTGTCCCTTTCGCAAAACGGGTATACATGAGCGCGAGGTTTGAGATGGCTACGAGGGTGAAGTCTCTCTTCATCTCATCGGACAGAGGGCCGACGGCAACGGTTCTGGTCACGTCGGTCGTCGCTCCCAGGTACTGTCCGCCTGAATCCACGAGAAGGAATCCTTCCGGCTTAACTTCCGCAGAATGATCCGGCGTCGCCTGATAATGCGCCATCGCGGCGTTCGCGTTATAAGCGGAAATCGTGTGGAAAGAAAGGCCGGCAAATCCGGGTATTTCCGCCCTCAGTGAATCAATCATACCGGCGGCTTTTATTTCATCAAGGAATTCTTTTCCCACCATCTTTCCGACGCGGCAGATAAAGCGGCAGACGGCTGCCGAATCCAGAATGTAATATTTCCGGATATTTTCAATCTCCGTCGCATTCTTTACAGCCTTCAGCATTTCCGTGGGGTTGCTTTTATCGATCAGCTCCGCTCTTTCGTCAAGCACGCTGTGCATCGCGTCATTGATGTTTCTGCGGTCAACCAGCACCGGTCCCTCGAAATGATAGTTCTTCAGATAGTCAAGCATTTCGCCGTATTCGTGGATTTTGATCCGCTTTTCCCTTGCGTAGGCGTTCAGCTCGTCGGTTATTTCGCTCTCCTGAATAAAGAGATCTATCGTCTGCATTCCGAGCAGCAGGAAGCTGAGGGCAACCGGGCAGCACTCTACGTCGCTGCCTCTGATATTGAGCAGCCACATGATATCGTCCAGCTTCGCAAGCACGAAATAATCCGCGCCGCATTTCTCCATCTTCGCGCGGATCTCCGCAACCTTCTCCTCAAGCGACTTGCCCGCGATCTCATCCGGCAGCACGCGGATGGGGTTTGACGGAAGCTGTGGCCGGTCAATCCAAATCCCGCTTACGAAATCTTCCATTCCCTCAACGGAAGCACCCTTTTTTCTGGCGATCTCACGGAGCCGGTAGCCCTCCGACGCCCTGACGCACATACCGTCGAACGCAAGAACCTGGCCTTTACCCAGATGTTCCGTCAGATACTCGTGGACGGTCGGCACTCCGGCCTGTCCTTCTCTCATCAGCGTAATTCCGGTATTCTCGAGCTCAAGCGCCGCTGATATGAAATATCTTCCGTCTGTCCACAGATGAGCGCTTTCCTGCTCCACTATGAGGATAACGTTGTCGCTCGTGCAGCCCGTAAGATATTCCGTAATTTTAAAATGATCCCCTACATACTCAGATACGTGCGGATCGGTCGATGCGGCCAGATAATAATCCGCGCCGGCGCTTTTCATCTCTGCGCGCAGCATGGTAATTCGTTTTCTGATCTCTTCTTTCATATCCATCTGTTACACCTCCATTCCGGGTCCGCTAAATGATCCCGAAAACAGTTTACAGTATAGCAGAAAACAAGCATAAAGAAAAGCAGTACGCCTTCACAGGGAAGACGTACTGCCGTATAAATCCGATTGATTATTTGTTGTTGAGCGCCGCCTGTGCTGCCGCAAGTCTTGCGATCGGTACACGGAACGGGCTGCAGGATACATAGTTGAGGCCGACTCTCTGGCAGAAATCGATCGTGCTCGGATCTCCGCCGTGCTCGCCGCAGATACCCAGTTTCAGATCCGGGCGTGTGCTGCGGCCAAGCTTGGAAGCCATCTTCACAAGTTTGCCGACACCGTTCTGATCCAGTCTTGCGAACGGATCCGATTCGTAAATCTTGTTCGAATAGTAAGCATCCAGGAACTTGCCTGCATCGTCACGGCTGAAGCCGAATGTCATCTGTGTAAGGTCGTTTGTGCCGAATGAGAAGAATTCAGCTTCCTCAGCGATCTCGTCAGCAAGGAGAGCAGCTCTCGGGATCTCGATCATCGTACCGACGTGATAACGGATATCAGAGCCCTTCTCTTCCTTCACCTGGTCAGCTGTAGCAACGATAATATCCTTGACGAACTTAAGCTCTTTCTTTTCTCCAACCAGCGGAACCATGATTTCCGGAACGATGTTGTAGCCCTTCTCGTTGGCAACTTCGATCGCTGCTTCCATGATGGCGCGTGTCTGCATCTCGGCGATTTCCGGATAGGTGACGTCGAGGCGGCATCCGCGGTGACCCATCATCGGGT
>CADBRO010000314.1 GCA_902797075.1 uncultured Lachnospiraceae bacterium | reverse complement strand
TCCGCATCTTCCGTCTTTGTATTGGTCATCGACTGGATCGCGATCGGGTGTCCTCCTCCGATCGTCTTCCCGCCGATCCGAATCTCCTTCGTATGCTCCCTATGCATGATCCGGCACCGCTTCCTTTCTGCGATAAACGACGAATTCGTAAACGATGTCAAAATATGTCTGTTCTTCTCCGCACTCCGCCATTTCCCATTCAGGATCCGAATCGAGATCCGGGAATTTGGTGTCGGCGTCATACTCATAGTCGATTTTTGTTATGTAAGCCGTGTCCACGTATGGAAGAAACTTCCTGTAGACGGCGGCTCCTCCGATCACAAATACATCGGAGGTATCCGGTCCTGCCGCGCTGACCGCTTCTTCGACCGAATGTACGACATGTGCACCCTCGGCGGTATAATTTTCGTCAGTCGTGAGAACAATATTGACTCTGCCCTTCAGAGGTTTTCCCCCGGGAAAGGACTCCAGCGTTTTTTTCCCCATAATGACGGTCTTCCCGGTCGTCATCTGCCTGAAATACGCCATATCCGCCGGTATCGATACGAGAAGCTTTCCGCCTTTCCCGATGGACCAGTTTCTGTCAACAGCTGCAATCGCTTTCATAAAACTCCTTTCAGACCGCGATCGGAATGTGATCGATCTTCGGTCCGTACCTGTAATCCGAGACCATGAGGTCATCCGTGGTAAAGTCATAGAAATTGCGGATTTCCGGGTTCAGCGTCACCTTCGGCGCAGGATAAACCGGCCGGCTGATCAGCTCCCGGATAATCGGTACATGCCTGTCGTAGATATGCGCGTCCGCGATCATATGGACGAGCTGTCCCGGAATCATATCCGAAACCTGGGCAAGCATCATGAGAAGCAGGGCGTACTGGCACACATTCCAGTTATTTGCGGCCAGGATGTCCTGCGATCTCTGGGTGAGAACCGCATTGAGGGTGAGCTTTGAATCACCCGGGTGCTGCGTCACGTTGAATGTCATGGACCAGGCGCAGGGATAAAGCCCCATTTCCGAAAGATCATGATGATTGTAAAGGGACGTGACGATCCGTCTGCTGAACGGATTATTCTTCAGGTCGAAGAGGACACGGTCCGTCTGATCGAACATACCCTCCTTATACCTGTGCTTTACGCCCATCTGATATCCGTAGGCTTTGCCGATCGAGCCGTTCTCATCCGCCCAGGAATCCCAGATATGCGGCGCGAGATCATGGATATTATTCGACTTTCTCTGCCAGATCCAGAGGATTTCATCCATGCAGCTTTTGAGAGCGGTCCTCCTCACTGTAATCGCCGGAAATTCCTCTCTCAGATCATAGCGGCTGCATACACCGAACTGCTTGATCGTGTATGCCGGAGTTCCGTCTTCCCATCTCGGCCGGACCTTTTCGCCCTTCGTGTCGGTTCCGTTCTCGAGAATATCCCGGCACATATCAATAAAAATCTCATCCGCGCGGCTCATACTTCCTCCGTCTGCTCATTAAGCGTTTCGTTCTCTTCGTCCTCCTCCGGTTCTTCTGCCGGCACCGGAAGTCTTCCGTAAAGCTTCGTCATCTCATAAATGCTGACAGCGAGCTCATCGGTCAGGAAATGCGGCGTCACTCTCCACTGCCAGTTGGAGCTCACGGACGCGGGACAGTTAATGCGGGCTTCATTTCCCTCGACAAGGAAATCCTGGATCGGAACGATGCACAGATCCGCGACGGACCTCTCCGCCTCGCGGATGAAGTCCCAGGTAAACTGGCCGTAATCGGTATAAACCGAGTTGATGTACCTTCTCGCGAAATCTCTGTCATGATCGCTTATACTCTCGATCCAACCGCGCGTCGTCATGTTGTCATGGGTCCCGGTATATACAACGCAGTTCCTCTCATGCTTGTACGGCAGGTAAACACTGGCCTCGCTGCCGTCGAAGGCGAACTGAAGCACCTTCATTCCCGGATATCCGGATTCGCGCAGCAGCTCCCTGACTCCGTCCGTGATAAAACCGAGATCCTCCGCGATAATGGAAACATCGCCCAGTTCTTTCCTTACTGCCTTGAAAAGATCCATTCCGGGACCTTTTTCCCAGGTTCCGTTCTCGGCCGTCTCATCTCCGTATGGGATCGCGTAGTACTCGTCGAAGCCCCTGAAATGATCGACGCGGATCACGTCGTAAAATTCGAGGGATCTTCTGATTCTGGAAATCCACCACTTATAGCCGTTTTTCTTCATGTATTTCCAGTCGTAAAGCGGGTTCCCCCAGAGCTGCCCCGTGGCGGAAAATGCGTCGGGCGGGCAGCCGGCGACCCTGACCGGAATATTCTCGTCGTCAAATTCGTACTGTTCCGGATGGGCCCATGTGTCAGCGCTGTCAAACGCCACATAAATCGGAATATCGCCGATAATGCGGATGCCGTTTTTGTTCGCGTACGCGTGAAGCTTCTCCCACTGCTTCATAAACTCGAACTGCTGGAACCTGAAAAATCCTATGGTTTTAGAGAGCATGTCGGACATCACGACAAGAGCCTTTTCATCCCTGTTCCGCAGGAGATCTTCCCACTCGCTCCAGGCTTTTCCGCCGTTTTCATGCTTGATCGCCATATAGAGGCAGTAATCGTCGAGCCAGTAGCTCTCCTTTTTGATAAAAGCCTGAAACTCACGGTTTTCCGCCATCGTCTCAAAAAAGCGGTCGTACGCCGTCTTCAGGATTTCAAATCTGCTCTGATAGACCGCTCCGTAGTCCACGTACTCCGGATTTGTTCCCCAGTAAAGCGCCGTGCATTCCTCTTCCTTTAAAAGGCCCTCCTCGATCAGGTCGTCGAGACTGATGAAATAGGGATTTCCGGCAAAGGTTGAAAATGACTGATAAGGCGAATCTCCGTAACCGGTCGGTCCGAACGGCAGTACCTGCCAGAAGCTTTGACCTGCCTTTTTCAGGAAGTCCACGAACTCATATGCTTCTTTCGAAAAGCTGCCGATTCCGAAACGGGAAGGCAGTGATGTAACCGGATAAAGGATTCCGCTGGCTCTCATAGTAATAACCTCTTTTTATTATAGTATACATCATATCCGGTATTCGCCCTGCCGGACATACCAGATATGCCAATTTATTATATCACTGAATCTATACGCACGCCACAAAAAACGGCAGACACGGTGACGCCGTGCCTGCCGCTTTCTTTGATTTTTCCGCCGGTTCCGCCGTTTCAGACGGCGCCCCCGTTTCCTGCAAATGCTCCGTTCTTTTCCTGTTCCTTTACACGGAAAGGCTTCTCATTCCGCTCGGGAAGCCTGATGTGAAGCGTGTGTCTGATCACTTCTCTCACCGTCTGGACGGGAACAATTTCCAGTTTGTTTTTAATCTCCTCAGGTACGTCCTCGAGATCCTTTTCATTGTCCT
>CADBRO010000313.1 GCA_902797075.1 uncultured Lachnospiraceae bacterium | reverse complement strand
GCTTTCCTGATCAGCTCCAGATTCTCCTCATATTTTCCCATATTATCCTCCGATCCGTTTTGTAATACGCAAATCTTGTTGTTTTTCTGTTTTGCAGTATGTGTTTTTCTTCCTTCTGTAACAAGCGTATCAGATTTTATCCGGAGAGTCACATGCCTTTACAGGATGCATTTATACGGTTTGGTTATGAATCCCCTTTCCTCAAAATTGTGCTTTGCAGGCATATATGATAAAATAATATATCTCTGTTATAGTCCATGGGAGGTCGCCAGACATGGAAAAAAGAACGTTTGAACTAAACGAAGATTTATTATCCATTATCGAAGAGATTGGCGCATATATGCCTGGCGGATTTTTTATCTACAGAGCCGACGAAAAAGAAGACCTGCTCTATGCGAATAAGACTGTGTTCAGCATCTACGGATGCAGCAGTATGGAAGAATTCAGGGACCTGACCGGATACACTTTCCGGGGCATGGTGCATCCGGATGACTATGACCGGATCTCCTCCTCCGTCCTGCATCAGATCAGCTCCAACAAAGACAAGATGGATCATGCCGAATACCGGATTCTCCGGAAGGACGGCTCCATTCGCTGGGTGGATGACTATGGACATTATACGAAAACCAAGGCGTATGGAAACATCTATGTCGTATTCATTTCCGATATTACTGAAAAGAAGCTGCAATGGGAATCGGACGCGGCTACAAGAGACGCTGTCATCTCCACGCTGACTACCGCCTATAACACCGTGTACCTGATCAATGATGTCGTTACAGAGCACATGTCACTTTATCATACGGACATGGACAAGTCACATGAGGAAGCGATCCGCAATGCGCTGAGCCATCTCCGGTATACCGACACCAAGACAGAATACGTAAATACAATGGTTGCAGAAGAAGACCGGGAACGGCTGCAGGAGCAGATGAGCCTTCCGTATATTCTAAAAAAATTCGAGACCAAAGACCGCTTTTCCATCAATTTCATTCGCGCCCTGAAGTCCGGCCCGCGGCATTACCGGATCGATTTCGGCAAGATCTATATGCCCGGCGGAAGGACTGGCGTCATGATGGGCTTCAAGGATGTTGACGATGAAGTCCGGCAGGGACGCGCCTATCAAAAGGCATTGGCAGACGCCAAAAAGGCACAGGAAGAAAACCGCAGGCTGAATGAAGAAGTCCAGTCGGCGGCAAAGCTGGCCGAGCTGATGGGTTCGGCCTCCTCCCTGCTGACCAACATGCCTGCCATGAGCTTTTCAAAGGACATCGAAACCGGCAGATATCTTGCCTGCAACCAGGCCTTTGCGGAATATGCCGGTAAAACAAAACCCGAGGAAGTCGTCGGTCTGACAGACCATGAGATCTTTGATAAAGATACAGCGGATCATTTTGTGGAGGACGACCGCAAAGCAATGACCATGGATAAGGCTTACGTCTTTTTTGAGGACGTGCCGGATGCAACGGGAACCGTTTTCCGCAACCTGCAGACGACTAAAGTCACCTTCCGGGAACCCTCCGGCCAGCTCTGCCTGCTGGGCATGTGTGTAGACGTCACGGAACTGGCTCGGATCAAGACCGCCGAAGCAGAAGCACGTGCGAAACAGCAAGAACTTGAAGAAAAAATCGCACTGCATGAACAACTGCTTGTTCAGGAAAAACGCCAGAAGGAACTGGATAACATGATCACCGCCATGGCGTCCGACTATCGCAGCGTATACCACGTCGATATAGACACGGATGATGCTGTCTGCTATCGGGCGGATGCGAGTGATCTGAACCAAACTCCTGTGGGCGTACACTTCCCCTATTATGCCCGGTTTACAGAGTACTGCGAACAATACGTGGATCAGGAATACAAAGAAGGATTCCTTCACTTTATCGACCCGGATCATATCAGGAATGCTCTGGCTTCAGAGTCCATCATGGCATACCGCTATCTGGCAAGAAGAAACGGCGTGGAATACTACGAGATGCTGCGTATGGCCGGCGTCCGTCATCCCGGAGAACGCGATGACAATACCGTCCACAAGGTCGGCGTGGGCTTCACCGTGATTGACAAAGAAATGCGCGAGTCCATGGCTAAGAATCACGCGCTGGCGGAAGCGCTCACCGCAGCAGAGGAAGCCAGCAAAGCGAAAACGGCTTTTCTTTCCAACATGAGCCACGAAATCCGCACGCCTATGAACGCCATCATCGGTTTGAACAATATTGCCTTAAATGAACCTTCCGCCAGCGAAAAGGTGAAGGAATATCTGACCAGGATCGGCACTTCCGCAAATCATCTTCTGAGCATTATCAACGATATCCTGGATATGAGCCGGATCGAGTCCGGCCGCATGACGATCAAAAGCGAAGAATTCTCCTTCGCAAAAGTACTGGAACAGGTGAATACGATCATCAGCGGCCAGTGCCGGGATAAAGGGCTGACGTATGACTGCCGGATGAGCGGAGACGTACGGGACTATTATATCGGCGACGACATGAAACTGCGCCAGGTCATGATCAATATTCTTGGCAACGCGGTCAAATTCACCCCGGAAGGCGGCACGGTTTCTTTAAAAATCGAAACAGCTGCACGG
>CADBRO010000312.1 GCA_902797075.1 uncultured Lachnospiraceae bacterium | reverse complement strand
TCTCCGGAAATGCTGAAAGCTCTCTATGGAAGTCTTGAGAATTACCGGGAGCTCGTGACGAAAGATACCTGCGAGCAGGTGACAAAAGGATTTATCGTGAAAGAAGACGCCGAAGACCTGATCAATCTGGCGGTTGAAAAGGCGAAGGCGAGGGGACTTTAACTTTGATAATGAACGCAATGCAGGGCGCGGCTTCATGCCGCGCCCTGTTTGTATTTGCCCCGGCATGGTATAATCAGGCTGAAGGCTTTGCGGGTGCAAATTCCGCTTTCTTTTTCAAACTACATGAACGGAGTTTTCTATGAAACTGAAAAACCGGATGTTTCTCACATTTCTGCTTTCCGCCCTCGTGCCGGCAGGACTGCTGCTTGGGGCCGTCGCCGGGATGATCCCGGCGGGAATCGATCTTTTTCTGCTGCTTCTTTCCCTGGCATCTCTCATTCTTTCTGCCCGGCTTTACCGGGAAATCGCGGAGCCGGTATTCCAGCTTAAGAATGCGGTCCGGAATATCCGCGACGGGAATCTGGATTTTGAGCTGAAAAGCGATGCGAGCATCGTGGAAATCAGGGATCTTTGCGAAGCGTTCGATGAGATGAGGCGTAACCTCCGGGAGGCAAACGAGGAGAAAGTCGCATTTGACGAGCAGAACAGAGAGCTGATATCCAACATTTCCCATGATCTGAAGACGCCGATCACCGCGGTGAAGGGTTACGCGCTCGGACTCATGGAAGGAGTTGCGGATACGCCGGAGAAGCAGGAGCGGTATCTCCGTACCATTTACAATAAGACAAATGAGATGGATCACCTGATCAACGAGCTTTCATTTTATTCGAAGATCTCCACAAACCGGATTCCGTACGCATTTGACCGGGTGAATGTGCGGGGATTTTTTGACGGGGCTTCAGAGGATATCCGCGATGATCTGCAGTCGGAGGGCTTTGAATTTACTTATACAAACGCTGTGCCGGAAGACGTGCAGGTGATCGCGGACGTGGAGCAGATAACGAGAGTCCTCGGAAATCTGGTTGGAAATGCGGTAAAATACAATGATAAAGCGGAGAAGCGCGTGGGACTTTCCGTATCGATGCAGGCCGATGAAGTGGTGGTCTGCGTATCCGACAACGGGCGCGGCATTGCCGCGAAGGACCTTGCGAACGTATTTGAGCGGTTCTACCGGACGGACGAGTCCCGGCATTCGTCGGCAGGCGGATCGGGCATCGGGCTTTCGATCGTAAAGAAGATTATCGAGGACCACGGCGGCAGAGTATGGGCGTCGAGCAGGACCGGCGAGGGGACCAGGATGTATTTTGCGCTTCGGAGATATGTCGACGGCAGCGCGGGAAAATGAGGATTTCGATTCTGACAGCGGCCGAGGCATATTAATATGCAGCCAGGCGGAAGGCGCGTGTCTGCGCTGTCTGCGGGAGGACGATGTATGGATGATTATGTGCAGTACAAGGCCGGCGAGCTTTACAGCCGCGATCTGAGATTTAATTTCTGCGGTTATGAGGTCTGCGAATCGCTCTACAGTTTCGGACCGGCGGTGAGACCGAACTATATCATTCACTATATTCTCGAGGGAAAGGGCGTATATAAATCCGGGGACCGGACCTGGGAGCTGTCGGAGGGAGACTGCTTCCTCATTGAACCGGAGACCCTGACCTTCTACCAGGCGGACGCGAAGAACCCCTGGGCATATTTATGGGTCGGTTTCGAGGGCGCATTGGTGCCCGCGTATTTGAAACAGATGGGGCTTGGACCGGAGCGCCTGACTTTTCACTGCGGGAAGAAAGAGGAGCTGAAGGAGCTCGTTGCCGGAATGCTGAAAAACAGGGCGTATTCGCCGGCCAACAGTCTCTTCCAGACGAGTCAGCTGTATCTGTTTCTGGCTATTTTGCTTAGAGACGCGGAGGGCGCAGGGCATCTTCAGACGGAAGGAGAAAGCAGCGAAAATATCTATGTCCGCTCGGCGGAGGAATATATACGGAACCATTTCCAGGATCCGGTGAAGATAACGGATATCGCGGAGTATACCGGAATTCACAGGAGCTATCTTTATACGCTGTTCCGCGAGAAGGCCGGCATGTCGCCGAAGCAGTATCTGGCGAAATACAGAACGAGCCGGGCAGCGGAGCTGCTTACGACGACGGATTACAGTATCGCCAGTATCGCCATGTCCTCGGGGTATCAGGATCCGCTGATCTTTTCGAAGACATTTAAGGCATATTACGGCGTTTCGCCGACGGAATACAGGCGGAGCATGGAACGGAAAAACAAGGCGCGCCCGAAAGGGGGCGAAGAAGGACTTAAAGAGCTGTGAGCATGATGCTTCACAGCTTTTTTTTACCGCATAGCGCATGCCACTAAACGCGGCTGTCGCTGCACCTGCATTCGCATGCCGCATTGCGGCATGCTCACGAATCAAGGCCGCTAAACGCTGGTCTCAGCTGCAGCTGTTGCTGCATCTGAGACCAGCATTCTGCTGGCACTTGATTCAACATTTTGACTGATACTGCCAACATACGTACATTACATTCTGCCTTGACTGCATTTACAATATGACTATCCGGCCGGGACGCCGCGCCGGGCCTCTGATGCAAATATTGATACCCATGGGAGAACGCGTATGAATATTATCGTACACAGTGAATCGAAAACATTTCATCTTCAGAATGACTACATCAGCTATATCATGACGATCCTTCCCGGAGGACATCCGGCGCAGCTGTATTTCGGAAAAAAGATTACGGACAGAGAGGAGTACGGCTATCTTCTGGAGGGCTCCATCCGTTCGCATTCCGCGTATCCGAACGACGACGGCCGCGGCTATTCTCTGGAACACCTGAAGCTTGAGTATCCGGAATACGGCAGCTCTGATTTCAGGCAGGCAGCGGTGGAAATCCGCCATGAGAGCGGAAGCCGGATCACGGATTTCCTCTATCAGGGATACGAGATCACAAACGGAAAGCCGAAGCTGGAAGGTCTTCCGGCAACCTACACTGAGGATGACAGTGAAGCAATGACGCTGACGCTTCATCTGGCTGATGAGGTGAGCGGTCTTCGTCTTGATCTTTTATATACAATTTTCGAAGCCGGCGGAATTCTTGCCAGATCCGCGAAAATCAGCAATTGCGGAACCAAGGCTGTCCATATTGAGCGCGCGATGAGCCTTTCGGTTGATCTTCCGGACGCTGATTATGATATGATCCAGCTTTCCGGTTCCTGGGCAAGGGAGAGGATTCCCGAGGCGCGCAGACTGTCCCACGGCATCCAGGGCGTAGAGAGCCTCCGGGGACATTCCTCGCATCAGCATAATCCGTTCATCGCTCTTAAGAGACCGAACGCCGACGAATTTTCCGGCGAAGTGATCGGATTCTCCCTGGTTTACAGCGGCAATTTCCTCGCTGAGGTCCAGGTGGACAATTACGACGTGACGCGTGTCCTCCTCGGAATCAACCCGACCTGGTTTGACTGGAAGCTTGAAGCGGGTGATTCCTTCCAGACTCCGGAGGCAGTCGTTGTCTTCTCCGCGGATGGACTTAATAAAATGAGCCAGACCTATCACAGACTGTATCAGAAGAGGCTTGCGCGCGGCTTTTGGCGCGACAGGGCAAGACCCATCCTCATCAATAACTGGGAAGCGACATACTTCAATTTCAATGAAGAAAAGCTCCTTAATATTGCCTCAAAAGCAAAGGAATGCGGCGTCGAGCTCTTCGTTCTTGACGACGGCTGGTTCGGCGCAAGACGGAGCGATTACGCGGGACTCGGCGACTGGTATCCGGCGGCGTCACTGCTTCCGCACGGTATTTCCGGCCTTTCCGAGAAGATTGAACAGATGGGGCTTAAGTTCGGCCTCTGGATTGAGCCTGAGATGGTGAATCCGGATTCGGACCTCTACCGCGAACATCCGGACTGGATCCTTCATGTGGAGGGACGGAAGCCGTCGCTCTCCAGACACCAGCTGGTTCTTGATTTCTCGAGGAAGGAAGTCGTCGATCACATTCACGGGATGATCGCGAAGATTCTCCGGGAGTCCAGGATTTCCTATATCAAATGGGATATGAACCGGAGCATCACGGAATGCGGTTCCGCAGTGCTTTCGGCGGAGCGCCAGGGCGAAGTCTTCCACCGTTATATCCTGGGCGTCTACGATCTTTACGAGCGTCTGACTTCGGAATTCCCGGAGGTGCTCTTTGAATCCTGCGCCGGCGGCGGTGCGCGCTTTGATCCGGGTATGCTTTATTACGCGCCGCAGGCATGGTGCAGTGACGACACGGATGCCATCGAGCGTCTCGGTATCCAGTACGGCACGACGTTCGTATACCCGGTCAGCAGTATCGGAAGCCATGTATCGGCGGTTCCGAATCATCAGGTCAACAGAATCACTCCGCTTAAGACACGCGCGGATGTAGCGTTCTTCGGAACCTTCGGCTACGAGCTCGACCTCAACAAGCTCTCGGAAGATGAGCAGAAGATGGTGACGCGCTATACCATTTTCATGAAACAGTACAGGGAACTGATCCAGTTCGGTACATTTTACCGTCTGGTGTCCCCGATCGGAAATGATTCCTGCGCGTGGATGGTCGTGAGCGAAGACGGAAAGGAAGCCATTTTTGCCTATTACAGAATACTGAATAAGCCGAACAACGGTTTCGCGAGAGTGAAGCTGCAGGGACTCCTTCCGGACGGACATTATACCGTCTGGTCGTATCAGCACGAGGATGTGCCGCCCGAAGGAATTCTTCGGGGAAGCTTCGGGGGCGACGAGCTGATGAACGTGGGATTTGTCGTCAGCGATCTGTCCTCCGGAAAAGTTGGTGATAATGTTCTTGAAGCGGCTGATTTTACATCCAGAATTTATCACCTGAAAGTTGAATAAAGGAACAGAAGGGAAATTATGGCAGAGGGACGAAAGTCAAGTGTGGGGCTGACCGAATCGGCGGATTACATATGTCTTGAGGATCTTCAGAAGACGCAGAACTTTTCGGGACTTAATCCGATTAACCTTGATTATCTTGGAAATGAGCAGTGCCAGCCGGGATACGGTTTCGGACCTTATACGCGGGAGAATTATGTACTGCATATTGTACGGGGAGGCTGCGGAGTTCTCAGAAAGAATGATAAAACCTACAATATAAAGCAAGGACAGGCTTTCCTGATTTTTCCGGGTGAGACGACGTCCTATCAGGCTGATCTGAGGAATCCCTGGAATTACATGTGGGTTGGATTTCACGGGTTCAAGGCGGAGAGCATGCTGCTTCACGCGGGATTTACGAGAGAGAACCCGGTTATCACGATTAAAGACATGGCCCGGCTGAGCTCTGTAATGAAAGATCTGTTATCCTCGCTTGATCTTACTTATTCGGCCGATCTGTCACGTACCGGAAGTCTCTATCAGCTTATGGCGCTTCTTGCAGAGAATCACGAGAGAGAAGGAGAAGGAACGCATCGCGGCGAGCGGACGCAGGATTATCAGTACGTGGAGCGCGCGGTCGAGCTGATCACGGGATCTTACCGGAGCCATCTCAAGGTAGAGGATATCGCAAGGGAGATCG
>CADBRO010000311.1 GCA_902797075.1 uncultured Lachnospiraceae bacterium | reverse complement strand
GCAATGCTGAATTTTGTGATTTTCTATTTCAGCATGCGGAGCAGAACCCACCTCACCCCGGAACAGAAGAAACGGCAGCGGGAATTCCGTAAATCCGTGGAAAATGCGGGGAGAGGCCAGGGAAACGCGTTTGCTCCGAAGAGCAGCGCAAAGATTATCGAAATGCCGGGAGCGAGACACAGATGCGAAATCTGCGGCCGGACCGAAAAGAGCAATCCGGAGCTGGAGTTCCGCTACTGCTCTAAGTGTGCCGGAGACCATGAATATTGCATGGAGCATCTGTATACGCATCAGCATATAACAGTACAACCTTAGATTTTGCGCACTGTCTGCGCGCGGGGATGATTTATGAAGACACCGTTTGTCACTAAAGAAAAGCTTGATGAGATTATACGGGAGATACCTACGCCGTTTCATATTTACGATGAAAAAGGAATCAGAGAGAATGCACGGCTTGTACGGAAAGCATTTTCCTGGAACCCGGGATACCGCGAGTATTTTGCCGTTAAAGCCGAGCCGAATCCCGTGATTCTAAGCATTTTGAAGGAAGAAGGGTGCGGATGCGACTGCTCATCGCTGACAGAGCTGATGATGGCGAAGGCGATCGGATGCGGCGGCGAGATGACGATGTTTTCGTCAAATGATACGCCGGATAATGAGTACGTCTATGCCGACAGCATGGATGCCATCATTAACCTTGACGATATTACCATGATCGACAGCTATGCAAACGCTGTCGGAAAGTTCCCGAAGAAGATGTGCTGCCGTTATAATCCGGGCGGCGTTTTCAAGGTCTCGAACGGAATTATGGATACGCCGGGCGATGCGAAATACGGAATGACGACGGATCAGATCTTTAAGGCGTTCCGGATTTTAAAGAGCAACGGCGTAGAGGAGTTCGGCATCCATTCATTCCTCGTCAGCAACGCTGTGACAAATGATTACTATCCGATGCTTGCGAAGCTTCTGTTCCAGCTTGCGGTTGAGCTGCAGAACGATACGGGCTGCCACATCACATTTATAAACCTGTCCGGCGGTATCGGAATTCCCTATAAGCCGGGTGAGCCCGAGAACGATATTCTCGAGATCGGGGAAGGCGTAAGGAAAGCCTACGAAGAGGTTCTCGTTCCGGCAGGAATGGGAGACGTCGCGATCTATACAGAGATGGGACGCTTCATGACGGGACCTTTCGGAGCCCTCGTTACGACGGCGATTCACGAGAAGCATATTATGAAGTCTTACATCGGCGTCGACGCCTGCGCCTGCAACCTGATGAGACCGGCCATGTACGGGGCCTATCATCATATCACGGTCATGGGCAAAGAGACCGCTCCGCTCACGAATATTTACGATATTACGGGTTCCCTGTGCGAAAACAACGACAAGTTCGCAATCGACCGCATGCTGCCGAAGATTGATATGGGAGACATCCTTTATATTCATGATACCGGCGCGCACGGATTCGCGATGGGATACAACTATAACGGAAAGCTTCGTTCTTCCGAGGTTCTGCTGAGAGAAGACGGAAGCTTCGAACTGATCCGCAGGGCGGAGACTCCTGAAGATTATTTCGCTACATTCAGCAATCTTCCGGTTTACAGCGAACTGATGAAAGAGTTATCATAAGACAGTGTAAAGCGGTTCCCGGAAAGGGAGCCGGTACGCCGGTGTGTCGGAATTGGCAGACGAAGCAGACTCAAAATCTGCCGGCCCCTGGCCGTATGGGTTCGAGTCCCATCACCGGCATTTATCATCAAAGATCGAACCAAAAACATGTTGACAAATGGGTATCGTTCGATTATGATGGTATTTGTTCTGAAGAACAAATGCGCGAGTGGCTCAGCGGTGGAGCACCACCTTGCCAAGGTGGGGGTCGCGGGTTCGATCCCCGTCTCGCGCTCTGAGAAACCGAATCGTCTGATTACAGGCGGTTCGGTCTTTTCTTTTTTGCTCAAAAAATGTATACTTCTTAATGTAACGTAATAAAGTGTGCATGTTTGGAAGGAATCTGAGTGCAGACTCTTCCGGACAGATTCTTGTCATAAACTGCGCGGCAGTTTATCAGAGGGAGGAAAGTATGAGTCTTTTAAGTTTGCTTACACAGTCGATGTCGTCCCAGTCGTCCGTGAATTCTCTGGCTAAGAAAACCGGGATCTCTGATGCAGCGGTTAAGATGATTGTTTCAGCTGCGATCCCCCTGCTCCTTAAGTCTCTGACAAAAAACGCCTCTTCACAGCAAGGCGCAGCCTCTCTTCTCGGAGCACTCGGACAGCATAAAAATACAAAAGCGCTTTCGCTGCAGATCGAAGAAGCTGACGCGGACGACGGAAATAAAATCATCGGCCATATTTTCGGTGATTCGACAAATGACGTTGTAAGCCAGCTCTCTCAGCAGACAGGTCTTGACAACTCGCAGGTCAACTCGGTTCTCGGCAATATGGCGCCGGCGCTTCTTTCCAGCATTTCTGCGGCAACTGCAGCCAGCTCTGCCGGACAGAACGCAAATTCAGGCCTTCAGAATCTGACACAGGCCGCATCCCAGGCCTCCCAGCAGGTTCAGCCGCTTCAGAGCCTTGATTCAAAGCCTGAGCAGCAGCAACCGGCAGGGATCATCGGCGGACTCTTAAGCGGTCTGTTCGGAGGCGGAAGCGCAGCTCAGGAGCCGGTACAGACGGCATCTGCACCGCAGCAGGCGTCAGGTCTGCTTGATTCTCTTCTCGGCGGATCCGGCAGCGATATGCTCGGCTCGATTCTCGGCGGATCCGGCGATGATCTCCTCGGATCACTTCTCGGAGGCGGCGGAGATGACAACAGCGATGACGGCAGCGGCCTTCTGAGTTCACTTCTTGGTTTTAAATTCTGAAAATCATACAGCGAAAATGTACACGATACCGCCGGAAGCGATTTGCTTCCGGCGGCGTTTTGTATGAAATCTTGGTGAAATACGGATTTTACTCTCGACTCGCCAAAGAGTGTGGTATAATACTTGGTTGATTGCACTTTTTTAGTTTAACAGGATTCGGTAACAGGCATGGAATATCAGGAAAAGAAAACAGGACATCATAAGGCGGGAAAAATCATACTTGGCATTTTTCTTGCCGCATTTATATTCCTCGGCGTGCTTGCCGCTCTGGCGGCGGCCTGGACGCTCAGACAGTGGGGCGGACTGACGATGGAGGAGATCGTCTATGAGCTGACCGCACCGCTGGAGGGAACCGGAAACGGCATGATCGAGGATTTCATATTGAAATGCCTCGTGCCCGCGCTGGCGGCCCTTGTGGCGTCGTGCTTCCTTATCAGGAAGTTCTTTAACAGGGAAAAATTCAGAAAGACGGCGGCGGTTATACTTTTCGGAGCGATTGTTTTTACAGCGTCCTGTTTTATCTATTTCGGACACAGGGTCGGATTTACCGATTATATAAGAAACAGGAACACCGTTTCGGACTTTATCGAAAAGAATTATGCTGATCCTAAGACGGTGGGGCTCACATTTCCGGAGAAAAAACGGAATCTGATTTATATCTATCTCGAGTCAATGGAAGCTACGTTTTCCGATAAGGAGAGCGGCGGAGCCTATGACGAAAACTATATTCCGGAGCTGACCGCGCTCGCGCAGGAATATGAAGATTTTTCCGGAAGCGATAGTAAACTGAATGGCGGCCTGTCTCTGCCCGGGACCACCTGGACGATCGGAGCGATGTTCGGTATGACGTCGGGCCTGCCTCTTAATATCGATATCGAGCGGAATTCCATGTCAGCACAGACCGATTTCTTTCCGCAGATCACTACTCTCGGCGATATCCTTGAGAAGGAAGGATACCGGCAGATGCTGCTTCTCGGTTCAGACGCTACATTTGGAGGAAGACGTCTTTACTTTACACAGCACGGCAATTACGAGATGCGCGACTACATCTACTGCAAGGACACCGGGCGCATCCCGCAGGATTACAAGGTCTGGTGGGGCATGGAGGACGAGAAGCTCTTCGACCTTGCGAAGGAATCGCTGCTCGAACTGTCCTCCGGGAGCGAGCCTTTCAACATGACGCTCCTGACAGTCGACACCCATTTCACCGACGGATATGTCTGCAGACTCTGCGGAAATGAGTTCGGCACCAACCGCTACGCGAATGTCATGGCATGCTCAAGCCGCCAGGTGACTGAATTCGTGAAATGGATACAGCAGCAGGATTTCTATGAGAATACGACGATCGTGTTATCGGGAGACCATCCGACGATGGACGGAGATTTCTGCGCAAATATCGATCCGGAGTACGAACGCAGAACCTATACCTGCTATATCAATTCCGCCGTCGAACCGAAAGAGAAGGAGCGGCGGAGAACATTCTCAACCTTCGATAACTTCCCGTCGACTCTTGCGGCTATGGGTGTTGAGATTGAGGGTGACAGACTCGGCCTCGGAACGAATCTGTTTTCTGACGTGAGCACTCTGACTGAACGTTACGGGGAAGCAGAGGTCACCTCGGAAGTATCCAAAAAGACCGAATTCCTTGAGTCGCTGGAAACCCTTGACGCCGGGACCCAGGAGAAGATCGATAAATACGCAAATACGGTTGTCAGATCAGAACAGTGGGATCTGGTACATGAGCTGATCACGATCCGGATCGGCCCCGTTGAACTTCCGGTGGATAATCCCGTCAAGTATGTAAGACTCAAGATCTGGGTGGACACCGGGGATCAGACGGTGCATCGGTGGATAAAGACAAGGCAGACCGCGGAGGGCGGATACTATACGACGTTCAGCCCGCTCAAATACCTGGATGGTTATCCGTGGATCAAGTATCAGTTCGTACTTAAATTTGAAAACGGAGAAACATTCAACCTTGCTCCGGAGGGTACGATCCGGAATCTTCCGGGGCATACCTGGAAAGAAAACGAATCGGAGCCCGACAAGCCTTAAGAGCGGAACCTGCACAGCCAGCTTAATAAAGGAGTCTTATGAGAATACCGAAACCTATCAGACCCGGCGATGTGATCGGATTTACCGCACCGTCGTTCGGCGCTTCAACGGAACCGTATATCACCCGCTTTGACGCGGCGCTCAAGGCATTTTCGGCCCGGGGCTACCGCCTCAAAGAAATGCCCTCCTGCAGAAAAGGAGACGGACTCGGGATCAGCACAAATCCGAAGGATGCTGCCCGCGACCTTATGGATATTTATCTTGATCCTGAGGTTTCTGCCGTTATCTCGGTAGGAGGCGGCGAGCTGATGGATGAGACCATTTCCTTCAT
>CADBRO010000310.1 GCA_902797075.1 uncultured Lachnospiraceae bacterium | reverse complement strand
CGCACCGCGCACGAAAGGGATAGGCAATGCTGCAGATACATGCGAACAGATTTATGAATTTATATCGCCCGTATGATCTTCAGGGGACAATTATGCCCGCAGCCGATAAAGCGGAACGGTTTAGTTTCGCATGCCTTCATAAAACAGGACCAAGTGGAGAATCACGCGCGCACCGCGGGAGCAGGCTCCTCGCGCACCGCACGCGAGATGGATATCCGGGACCAGGTGTATCTATGTGTATGCCGGTTTAACGGATTCATCGAAGCACTGTTGCAAAGATTACCGCTTGTCCGAAAAGACAGGCGGTTTTTTGATTGGAGAATTTGAGATGAAAAGATATTTACGAGATTACAGTTCACAGACGCTGTTTCAGTCATGGGAGGCAAAACAGAAAGAAGCGATGGATGAGTATCCGATTCAAAACATTAACAACATGATTCAGAATATGGCAGCATAACCGGCGCATCCTGTGCCGGCGCTGCCGGAATACAGGAGGTGCGATAAGTTGCAGTTACCATTTGTTAACACTGTCGCAACCGGACAGAACATCAACAGGTTGCGTACCGCAGCCGGATTGTCTGTAAGAGATCTGCAGATGATCTTCGGCTTTACGACTCCGCAGGCGATCTACAAGTGGATCCACGGTACAGCTATGCCGACCATCGACAATTTGGTGATCCTGGCTGCCGTCCTTGGTGTAACCATGGATGACATCGTGGTTGTAGACAATATCAACATAAGATGCGGATAAAAAAGAATGGAAAAGGGATGCTTACAGCAATACAGCTATGTTAAGAGCACATGACTTTTAATCATGATCATTATTATGCATCCTGAAAGATGTGGCCCTCACAGCAAAATTTCCTTAACTCAATGGCAGAGTATCAGTCTATCACACTGAAAGAACGGTTCGATTCCGTAGGATTAAAGGGTCATGAAAATGGAAATCAGGGAGAATCGTGCGCGTTTCTCGCGTACGAGATATAAAGAGACAGAAAGGAGGAAATGACAATGAACTTCGCTGAAGCGGCAAAGATGAATGCCGTATTTACAAGAACTGAAAATGGAGCCGTGGCATTAAACACCACAGGCGATGCAAGGCTGGACTTCTTCGGAACCGCCGGTTCACTCCGCGGCGCGGATCATGCGCGGATCACCCGTCTTTTCTCCGAGGCATTTAAGGCGGACCCGCTGTTTGCGACAAAGATCGCATTCTACGCGCGTGACGTCAGAGGCGGACTGGGCGAGAGACAGACTTTCCGTACGATTCTGCGGTTTATGGCGGAATTTCATCCGGAAGCACTGCGCCCCAACCTGGATCTGATCGGTGTGTACGGCCGTTACGATGACCTGTACTGCCTGATCGGTACGCCGATGGAGGACGAGATGTGGGCCGCCATGAAGGCGCAGTTTGAAGAGGACCGTCAGAACCTGAAGGAGGGCAATGCGGTTTCCCTGCTCGCCAAGTGGATCAAGACCGCGGATGCTTCTTCCGACGCAACCAGGAAGCTCGGTATCCTGACCGCCCGGAAGCTGGGCTACTCTGTCTATGAGTTCAAGCGTCTGGTGCGAGCGATGCGTAAGCAGATCGGAATTGTGGAGGCGCTCATGTCTGCGGGCCGCTGGGATGAGATCCGTTACTCTGCGGTTCCGTCGAGAGCCATGATGATTTACAGAAAGGCTTTCATGAAGCACGATGCAGAGCGCTACGGCCAGTTTATCCGGAAGGCGGTAACCGGTGAGCAGACGATACATTCGGCAGCACTGTTTCCGTATGACATCGTTGAAAAGGTCATGCAGATGGGCTGGAACACATGCAGGCTCAATGAAGACCCGGTACTGGAAGCCCAGTGGCGCCAGCTTCCGGAGTATGTAGAGGCGGGAACTAACGCACTGGTCATCGCGGATACTTCCGGCTCCATGTACGGCCGTCCGATAGCAACATCCGTCGGCCTGGCGGTATACTTCGCAGAGCGGAACACCGGTCCGTACCACAACATGTTCATGTCTTTCTCGGGCACATCCAGGATTCAGATCCTGAAGGGTGAGACGCTGGCGCAGAAGATTTCAAGCATCAACATGAACGACTGGCAGAACAACACAAATCTGGAGGCTGCATTTATGCATGTCCTGAAGATTGGCGTGAATAATCATGTAGCTCCGGAGGATATGCCGAAGTCGCTGATCGTCATCTCCGACATGGAGATCGACTACTGCGGTGACAGGAACTGGACTTTCTATGAGGCGATGTCTCAGAAGTTCAGAAAGCACGGCTACCGGATCCCGAACATCATCTTCTGGAACGTGGCGAGCCGTCATGACATCTTCCATGCGGATAAGACGCGTGCCGGCGTGCAGCTGGTAAGCGGCCAGTCCGCGTCGGTATTCCGTCAGGTCATGAAGTGCGTAGGCATGGACCCGGTGAAGGCGATGGAGAAGGTAATCAACTCCGAGAGATACGCGCCGATCACGGTTGCCTGAAAAACATGAAAGAACATATGAAAAACAGGGAGCAGGTTCCGATAGATTTCGGGCCTGCTCTTTTTGCCGGATAAGCAAAAAGGATTAACGCCCGCGCTGCGTCATAGTCTATAATGAAAGCGTTAAGGCAACCCTCCCGCAAGGAAAGGAAATACCTCACAATGGCTTTAATACAAGTGAATTATTTGTCGCAGGCACTGTTTCGAACTGTTCCGCTGAACGTGATCCTTCCGGCGGATCGCTTTGATTCGAACGCAAATCGTTACGTAAACGAAAAAGACCGTAAGTACAAGACGCTTTATCTGCTGCACGGTCTTCTGGGCAATTATACGGATTGGGTGAATAAGACCCGTATAGAAATGTGGGCTGAGGAGAAGAATCTGGCGGTTGTGATGCCGTCCGGTGATAATTCGTTTTACTTTAAGTCCAGAACACCATGGAATGAT
>CADBRO010000309.1 GCA_902797075.1 uncultured Lachnospiraceae bacterium | reverse complement strand
GATTTGCAAGTGGAGGAACAAATATGAGGAAAAAGTGGATGAGAAAAGCACTCAGCATCTCCCTCGCGCTGGCGATGTCAGTGGGAATCTTTGCCGGATGTGCCGAAGCATCGGACGGAAGCGGAAAAGACAGCCTGAAAGTCGCCCTGACCGAAGAGCCTGACTACCTTTCGACCTGTGATCATGACTCGCTGATGGGGGTTCAGATGAACCTTCTGACCTACAACGGCCTGATCCGCATCGATATGGAGACTCTTGCACCTGTATGCGATCTTGCTGAGAGCTACACACAGGACAGTGATACCGAATGGACCTTCATCCTGAAGGAAGGCGTGAAATTCCACAACGGCGATGAACTTACAGCAGACGATGTTGTCGCTTCCATCGAATACGCAAAGACCTTCGAAGCATCCGCGACTTATACTGCAGGCATGGAAAAGGTCGAGGCTGTTGACGGGAAGACGGTCAAGATTACCACCAACGGACCGCAGCCCAATCTTCTTTATGACCTTGCGTATCATTACAATCTGATCCTTCCCAAATCGCTGATTGACGAAGGCAACGATTTCAGCGCGAACCCGATCGGAACCGGTCCGTACAAGTTCGTCGAGTGGAATAAGGGCAACGATATTCTGTTCGAGGCAAATGAGGAATACTTCGACGAAGAAAGAAAGGCTTCCATCAAGAACCTTGATTTCGTCATTATTCCGGAAGGCTCCACAAGAGATATGGCTCTTGAATCCGGACAGGTGGATTTCGTTTACTCCGTTGATTCCGCAGATATCGAAAGACTTCAGAATACGGAAGGCATCGAAGTCGAGCAGATCGTCAGCGTTGAGAATTTCTTCCTGTATCTCAACTGCGTAACGACCGAATTTGAAGACACGAACCTGAGACTTGCCATCGCATACGCTCTTAACAGAGAAGATATCGTTCTCGGAGCGCTGAACGGATACGGAACCCCGAGTTACTCCACCGTTTCCATGGGTTATCCGGAATCAACCGACGAGAATGCGTACACCTATGATCTTGACAAGGCCAACGAGTATCTTGCAGCATGGGGAGGCGATCCCTCTACCGTAACGCTCGACATCATCTGCAGCAACTCGACAAAGGTCGCCATTGCCACCATCATCCAGGCTTATCTCAGCCAGATCGGCATCAACGTAACGATCAACGAGATGGACAGCGCTTCTTATCAGGCAGCTATGATGACGACGGATCTTACTTCGGCGATCGTTTCCTGGTCTCCGGCGAACGCGATGACTTATGTCAACCGCTTCAATTCCGAGCGCAGGAACAATACTCCGGCCTGCTGGGCAAGCGATAAGCTCGATGAGATGACATCCGAGATGCGCGTCAACATGGATGAGGCGAGCCGTTCGCAGCAGATTACGGACATTATCGCTGAAGCGAACGCAGAATGCGTCTTCGTCCCGCTTTATCAGGTAAATTATTTCCGCGGACACAATGCGGATCTTAAGAATGTTGTTTGCAGCGCGACAGGATATGTCGATTTCTGCACCATGTCCTGGGGCTGATCGGCTTAAGGACATGGATCGTCGGTCCCGGCCTCCCACCCCTCGGAGGCCGGGACTTTGAATTTAACCGGGAAAGTAAGGAAGAGAATCTCTATGGCAAAATACATCATTAAGAGGATCCTTTATCTGATACCTGTACTTATCGGAGTGACGCTGCTTGTCTTTTTCATCATGCATCTGGCGCCCGGAAACGTTGCGCAGATTATTCTCGGCGATAACGCCACGCCGGACCAGATCGCCCAGCTTGAAAAGGAGATGGGGCTTGACCAGCCGGTGATCGTGCAGTATTTCCGCTATCTGACCGGACTTCTGCACGGGAATCTCGGCAATTCCTATACCACGGGTGCTTCGGTGACCTCTGAGATCATGGCGAGGTTTCCGTATACCATCAGACTTACTGTCGTCGCGGCGGTTTTCTCGGTGATTCTTGCGCTTCCCCTCGGTATTCTCGCCGCGGTAAGACAGAACACCTGGGTAGACAGCGTCAGCATGATCTTTTCACTGATCGGCGTCTCCATGCCCATTTTCTGGCTGGCGCTCATGCTGATCCTGATTTTCGCGCTGAAGCTGGGATGGTTTCCCGTATACGGGGCGGATTCATTTAAAAGCATCATCCTGCCTGCCGTTTCCCTCGGGTTTATGAATATGGCGTCGATTGCCAGAACGACGAGGTCGGCGATGGTTGAGACGATACGCCAGGATTACATCAGGACCGCTTATTCCAAGGGTCTTTCGGAGAGGGAAGTGATCATGCGCCATGCGTTCAGAAACGGCATGCTGCCCACGATTACGGTCATCGGACTTGAGATCGGACAGATGCTCGGCGGATCCGTGCTGACGGAAACCGTATTCGCCTGGCCCGGTGTCGGAAGACTGATGATTCAGGCCATCAACGGACGGGATACTCCGACGGTTATGGGCTGTATCATTCTGATGACAGTATGCTTCGCGCTTGTCAATCTGGCCGTGGATCTTCTCTACGGCGTATTTGACCCGCGCGTCCGCACGATGTACAGATAAGGGGAGGGAGTTCGCTTTATGAGAAATGAAAACCCGCAGCTCCCGCCGGGAGCGGAGAAGAAAAAGAGCCGTTTCGGCGACACCTGGAAGAGGCTGGCAGAAAATAAAGCCGCAATGGCAGGACTTTTCTTTCTGCTGTTTCTGATTTTCATGGCACTGACGGCAGACCTGTTTTTTGACTATCAGAAGTCATGCGTCGATCTCAATATCGCCTCGCGGCTGCAGTGGCCCTCTGCCGAGCACTGGTTCGGAACGGACGAGTTCGGCCGCGACATGTTCGCAAGAGTCGTTTTCGGAAGCCGTATTTCCCTTTCCATCGGCTTTGCCGCAGTCGCCTTCGGACTCTTTATCGGAGGAATCATGGGCGCTGTGTCCGGCTATTTCGGCGGGGCAATCGACAATATCATCATGAGACTCTGTGATATTTTCCTCGCAGTTCCCATGATGCTTATGGCCATCGTCATCGTGGCTGCGCTCGGAACCAGCATCCTGAATCTGGTGATTGCGCTCGCGATCTCCTGTGTGCCGATTTTCGCGCGGATCGTGAGATCTGCGGTTCTGTCCGTCAGGGATGCGGAATATGTCGAGGCTGCCAGGGCAATCGGCGGAAAAACCGGCCATATCATTTTCCGATATATTCTTCCGAACTGCATCGGCCCGATCATCGTCCAGACTACCTTAAGAATTGCGGCTACCATTTCCAATATCGCTGCCTTAAGTTTCATCGGTCTCGGCGTCCAGGCGCCGCGCCCGGAATGGGGCGCACTGCTTTCGGGGGGCCGGAATTTCATCAGGGACAGCAGCTATCTTGCAACGATTCCCGGAATCTGCATCATGCTGACGATTCTGTCGCTCAACCTTCTGGGCGATGGTCTCCGGGACGCGCTCGATCCGAGACTTCGCTAAGGAGGTGCTCATGACAGAAAAAGAAAAGACGCCGCCTGCCCTTTGGATCAGGGATCTGTCGGTTGAATTCAGGGGAAGAAACAGCACGGTTTACGCGCTGTCAGGACTGAACCTCAAAATTAATAAAGGAGAGACTCTCGGACTCGTCGGTGAGACCGGAGCGGGAAAAACAACAGCCGGGCTTTCTGTACTGGGACTGGTCGCTTCGCCTCCGGGCGTCATTACAGGCGGAAGTATATCCGTCGCCGGAAAGGAAATCATCGCGCCGCTTACGGGTGATGAAGCCGAACTTGTAAGAAAGCGGTGGGGAGAGAAGAAGCACCGGTTTGATCCCGGCGTAAAAAGATGTGTATCCGAAGAGGAAATGATGGAGATGCGCGGACGCCATGTATCCATGATTTTCCAGGATCCCATGACCTCCCTGAATCCCGTCATTACCGTTGAAAAACAGATTTCGGAAGTAATATCGAAGCATACGGATGTCAGCGGCAGCGAGGCGCTGAGGAGGGCGGGCGACATGCTGGAGCTCGTTGGAATTCCCAGGTCCAGGGGAAAGGAATACCCGCACCAGTTTTCCGGAGGAATGAAGCAGCGCGTCGTAATCGCGATGGCTCTTGCCCTCAGCCCCGAGCTCCTGATCGCCGATGAACCGACGACTGCCCTTGACGTAACGATTCAGGCCCAGGTTCTCGATATGATGAAAAAGCTGCGTGACGAGAACCGGACGTCCATGCTCATGATTACGCATGATCTGGGAATCGTCGCCGATATCTGCGACCGGGTTTCCGTCATTTACGCCGGAAGGGTCGTGGAACACGGGACTTTGAGCGACGTATTTGACCATACGCTGCATCCGTACACGAAAGGGCTTTTCGCGTCGCTGCCCGACCTTGAGAACCGCGAGACGAGACTTAAACCGATCCGCGGACTTATGCCGGATCCGAGTATCCGGTACACCGGATGCCCCTTTGCGGACCGCTGCGATGAAGCGTCGGAGGTGTGCCGGAAGGAAGCGCCGCCCGTGTACCACCGGACCGAAGACCATATGACCGTGTGCCACCTCTACAGGGACAAAGCTGATAAGAAAGGAATGCGAGAAACATGAGTGAATCTCTTCTTCGCGCCGATCATCTGAAGAAGTATTTCAGGAGCGGCAAGGGAAATGTGCACGCCGTCGATGACGTCAGCTTCTCCATCGAAAAAGGAAAAACCCTCGGCGTCGTCGGGGAATCCGGATGCGGCAAGTCGACGCTGGGCAGGACGGTTCTTCGGCTTGAGGAACCCACCTCCGGGAACGTCTACTTCAACGGAGAGGACATCAGCGGATTTGGCCGGCGCCGCATGTGGGAAATGAGACAGAAGATGCAGATGATCTTTCAGGATCCGTTCTCGTCGCTGAATCCGAGAATGACGGTCAGCGAAGCCATCGAGGATCCGCTGATTCTGTACAGGCTCTGTCCGGACAGGGAAAAGCGCGCAAAACGGATTGCGGAGCTCATGGATACCGTAGGACTTGCACAGCGCCTGACCAATACGTATCCTCACGAGCTTGACGGCGGAAGGCGGCAGAGAATCGGCATCGCAAGAGCTCTGGCGCTTAATCCGGAGTTTATCGTCTGCGACGAACCGGTTTCGGCGCTTGACGTGTCGATCCAGGCGCAGATTCTGAATCTGCTTCAGGATCTTCAGAAGGAGCTCAACCTGACGTATATGTTTATCACGCACGACCTCAGTGTCGTCTATCATATCTCGGATGAGATCATGGTGATGTACCTCGGCCAGGTGGTGGAGAAAGCTCCCTCGGAGATTCTGTTCGCGAATCCGCTTCACCCGTATACGAAAGCGCTTCTGTCTGCAATTCCGGTACCGAGTCTCCATAACCGCAGGACGCGTATGATCATGAAGGGAGAGATAACGTCTCCGATTGATCCCCCCGCCGAGTGCAGGTTCGCGAAACGTTGCGGGCAGGCCTGCGACAGATGCTTCCGCGAGGAACCGCATCTTTTCGAGGCGGAGCCGGGGCATTTTGTGTCCTGTCACGCGGTGGAGAAAGGCTTATAATCCACGCCGTGCATGCGGAATAATGCCGTATGGAAACGGCGACGAAGGAGTAACTTAAATGTACAATTTACATGAGATTAAGCTTCAGAATATGCAGGACGCATTTTCAATGCTGTATCTTTCACTGGCTGATAAGCTGACCGGCGAATTCGGAAAGACGGAGGGGGAAAGGATCCTTCGGGAAGCCGTACGGAGAGCCGGCCGGGACAGCGGGGAAGAGATTCTGAATAAGCACAGACAGCTTGGTATCAGGACGAATCTGAAAAATCTGATGAAAGCTGATTGTACTCTTCTTGATCCGAGATTTGCCGGAAAGCATGTGGCGGATGAGGAGGAACGGCAGATTTTTGAGGTATACACCTGTCCCCTTGCACATTTCTGGAACTGGAGAGGCGGAAGCGACGCAGGCTCCTGTTTCTGTGAAGAATTCCAAAGAGCGAAAGTTCTTGCGTACACGGCGGGCAAAGGCCAGCTGAACCTGTCAAACCGGCTGACCTCGATCAGGGACGGTTTCTGCCTTCTCGCGGCATTTTACAGGGAGGCAAATATCGACTGTGAGGCCGCTGCCGCGTCATTTTCAAAATGCGGCGGAAAGGAAGAAGCAAAACCGGAGATTCCGGGTGCGTCGTTCCGGGAAAACATCGGAAGACTGACTGCGGACCTCTACACGAGGATTTATGAAACTGCAGGGGAAAGCAAGGGTGAAGAAGGACGCCTCGCGGTGAAGAAGGGCCTTGCCGCTTTTGCAGCGGAGGAAAAAGCATTTCTGATAAAGAAGGCTGAAGATACCGGAAAATGCATGGATGCAGAGTTCGTAAGGGCCAATTTCCAGCTCGACGCGGATCCTGCAGGCGATGAAGCCTGGGACGGCATCCTGAATCCGGAAGCGGTCGCCCTGATGAAAGAGACGGTACTTGATTTATTCTTCACCGCGCAATACCCGTCGCGTCAGGAGCGCGGAGGCATTCCTGAGTCTGATCCGAAGGAGGAGAATAAGAATTGAGTAAAATGAGGACTGCGGATGCGTTGGCCGCTGAAGTATACAGCTACGAACAGCGCTGCATGATGGACCTTTCTGATAATTACACGCTGCTTTACGCGTTTATCGGGAGAGCCCTGATTTCGAAGTACGGAACGGAAGGTGAGAGAGCGCTTCGCGAGGGCCTGAGACGCTACGGAAGAGACAGAGGGCTTGCGTCAAGGGAGCGGCATCTGAAGGCGGGCTTCAAGGTGAATATGCGGAATCTGTTTTCCGTTATGTTCGATCTTCCTGGGGATCCGAGGTTTGAAAGAGAACTCCAGGAGCTGAACGAGGAAGAGCGGGTCTCGCACACGCTTGTGTGTCCCATGGCGGACATCTGGAAAGAATACGGAATGCGGGAAATCGGAAGAATGTATTGTGAAGAATTCCATCCCGCGTGCTATAATCACTATGCGTTCGACTATGGAGTAACAAATCTGGCAAAGACTCTGACCCAGGAGTGCGACGACTACTGCGATTTCAACGTAGTCCTGAGAAAAGCCAACGTTCCGCCGGAGCTTCTGCCGCAGTGCTTTGAGGAAGAGGATCCGGGGTATGTGAGACCGGAGCCGCCCTCGGAAGGGCCGACGGGAAAGGAAGGATTTGAGACTCTCAGTATAAAGCTGTATTATTATATTCTGGAAGCGGCTCTTGAAATTATCGGACCGGAGGCTTCCGCTGCTGTGGGCGAGGGTCTTGCATCGGCAGGTGCCGACGGAAGAGCGAGAGCGGAACGCACGGCCGTGAATTACGGAAAAGAGTTTGGCAGGGAAGTAATCCGCGATACATATCCCATATCCGCAGATCCCTTTGACGAGGAACTCTGGAGCGGATATAAAGGGGGGAATTCCATGGAGCTTATCCGGGATTATCTGGCACCGGCCCTGCTGGTATAACATGGAGGCGAAAGCGGCATGAAAGAAAGAAAACCCCGCATCGGCGTGGTGCTTTCGGAGAACCCTGTGATTCTGGAGGGGAAATATATTATCAACAGTCCCTATATAAAGGCAATATCAAGGGCAGGTGGAATTCCGCTTCTCCTTCCGGCAGGTGCTTCTATGGATGGAGTCCTTGATTTTGCAGAGCTGATCGACGGCCTTCTCGTCCCGGGAGGACAGGATGTATCACCGCTTCTTTACGGAGAAAATCCGGCGCCTTCTGTCGGATATACGCTCGCAGATACCGACCGTACGGAAATCGCCCTTGTCCGTGAAGCGTCAAAAAGAGGTATCCCGGTTTTCGGCATCTGCAGGGGGATGCAGCTGATTAACGTCGCGTTTGGCGGAACTCTGATTCAGGATATACCCTCGGAGGTCCCGGGCGCGATCTGCCACAGGCAGAACATGGCAGTCCGCAGCGAGCTTACGCATGAAGCTTCTATTAAAGAGAACTCGCTTTTATCGGAAATCCTCGGCGCAGGGAGCATGGCTGTGAACAGCTTTCATCATCAGGCGGTTAAGGAAGCAGCCACGGAGTTTTCCGTGACGGCGCATTCTGCGGACGGAATCGCGGAAGGAATGGAGAGCGGCGACCGCAGAATTTTTGCGGTTCAGTGGCATCCGGAGGAGCTGATCGACCGCTATCCGGTATTCTTAAGACTTTTCGAATATTTGATTAAACTCGCCGGAAAAGGAGGATCGTGAAAACATCTATGGAAGAACTGATCTGCAGGGAAAGAAAAGGAACCGGCTGCGCAAAGTGGGACAATCTCAGCAGGAATGGTTTTACGCGGGATGATCTTTGCGGGCTCTGGGTAGCCGATATGGATTTTGCCTGCCCCCTCTCCGTGAGGAAGGCGATCGCGGATTTCGCGGATTTCGGAGTCTTCGGATATGATTCGGTGCCGGACGGCTATTATGAGTCATTTATCAGGTGGCAGAAGGAGCGGCACGGAGCGGATATAAAGAAGGAATGGATCCGATATTCTCCGGGCGTTGTGGCCGCATTTAATTATCTGGTACAGATTTTTACGGAAGAAGGAGACGCGGTCATCATCCAGACTCCCGTCTATTACCCGTTTATGAAGGCGGTCACCGAAAACGGACGGAAGCTCGTGACGAACGAGCTTGTGAGACGGGACGGGGCCTACAGCATCGATCTGGAGGATTTCGAGGAGAAAATCCGCGAAAACGGCGTGAAGGCTTTTATCCTCTGCTCACCCCACAATCCGGTGGGAAGAGTGTGGACGAGGGAAGAACTCGAAGGGATGCTTTCCGTATGTGCGCGGTACGATGTTTTTGTAATCGCCGACGAAATCCATCAGGATTTTGAACTGACTAAGAAGAGACAGATTCCGGTTCTTACACTCGGAGATACCCTCTGCCGGGTTGCTGTTCTGACCGCGCCAAGCAAAACCTTCAACATGGCGGGACTTAAAAACTCCATCGTTCAGATTCCGGATGAAACCATAAGGAAGCGCTGGGACGAATATACGGGACGGCTTCACGTGGCGCAGGGAAACAGCATCGGATACCGGGCGGCTGCAGCTGCCTACACGGGAGGAGGCCAGTGGCTCGATCAGGTGCTGGAGGTGGTTCGCGGTAATTATGAGCTGTTAAAAAAGATACTTCGCGAAAATGCGCCGGAAGCGCAGCTGTATCCTCTCGAGGGGACATATCTTGCCTGGCTCGATCTCGGCGCGTATGTTCGTGAGGAGGAGCTGGCGCCGTTCCTTGAGGATACCTGCGGACTTGCCTTTGACTACGGAAAATGGTTCGGCGGTGATTCCGAAGGTTTCGTCAGGGTCAACCTCGCGACGGAGCGGGAGAAAATCGAGGCCGCGGCAAATGCTCTTGCGGCAGGGATCCGGGCCGGATCCCGTGCGTAGGCGTCCTTAAAAAGCTGCCCTTTCATCGGTTTTCAGGACTTGGGGATAAGTGTATTTTGGATTGACGTAAGTTGCTTAAATGATTATAATTCATGGCAGCGCAACATCACAGATTAATAAGAAAGAGGTCTATGGAATATGGCAAAGCTTGATTTAACAAAGTACGGCATAACCGGAACTACGGAGATCGTCTATAATCCTTCTTATGATTTCTTATATGAAGAAGAATTAAAGCCGGAACTTGAAGGTTATGACAAGGGACAGCTGACAGAGCTCGGCGCAGTCAACGTCATGACAGGTATCTACACGGGACGTTCGCCCAAAGACAAATATATTGTCATGGATGAGAATTCCAAGAATACTGTCTGGTGGACAACCGACGAGTACAAGAACGACAATCATCCGATGTCGGAAGATGTCTGGGCAAAGGTCAAGGAGATGGCGATCCGTGAACTCTCCGGAAAGAGACTTTTTGTCGTTGACGCTTTCTGCGGCACGAACGTCGACACCCGTATGGCGATCCGTTTCATCGTTGAGGTCGCATGGCAGGCACACTTCGTAAAGAATATGTTCATCGTTCCGACGGACGAAGAGCTCGAGAACTTCGAGCCGGATTTCGTTATCTACAACGCGTCCAAGGCAAAGGTAGAGAATTATCAGGAACTCGGACTTAATTCCGAAACCTGCGCTGCTTTCAACATCACGAGCCGTGAACAGGTTATCCTTAACACATGGTACGGCGGCGAGATGAAGAAGGGCATGTTCTCCATGATGAACTATTACCTTCCGCTGAAGGGCATCGCGTCCATGCACTGCTCCGCCAATACGGATATGGAAGGAAAGAACACAGCGATCTTCTTCGGACTTTCCGGCACAGGCAAGACCACGCTTTCAACGGATCCGAAGAGACTTCTCATCGGCGACGACGAGCACGGCTGGTATGACGACGGCGTCTTCAACTTCGAAGGCGGCTGCTACGCCAAGTTGATCAACCTCTCCAAGGAGAACGAGCCT
>CADBRO010000308.1 GCA_902797075.1 uncultured Lachnospiraceae bacterium | reverse complement strand
ACCTGGCCGTTTTTCAGACCCTTCCCTGCTGCAAAGTCGCAAAGCAGCGCATAAAGCGCGTCGTTGCTGTAATCCTCAGTCCCCTCAAGTACCGGCAGTACGGAATCGAGCACGTCAAGTGCCAGCTCTTTCGTGGATTTCATTTTTTTGTGGATATAAAGATCCGTATCATAATCCGGAACTTCCTCGAAGAAGCCGATCACATCTGCAATATCGTCGAAGGTCTCAATTCTCGTCTGGGTGAGCTCTGAAAGCATGTGTCTGTCAATCGCAGGATTCGGAACCGCACGTTCAATATAGGGAAGCGCCTTTTCGTAATAAACCTCAGGATCCATGCGCTTAATATACTCGCCGTTCATCCATCTGAGCTTTCCGATATCGAAAACCGCGGGGGATTTGTTGATCTTTGTGTAATCAAACTTCCGGATCAGATCGTCCATCGACATGATTTCTTCATTGTCGGTCGGATTCCATCCAAGAAGCGCCGTGTAGTTTACAATCGCTTCCGGCAGAAAACCGAGGTCCATCAGATCCTCAAAGGAAGAATGCCCGGAGCGCTTCGAAAGCTTTGCGTGATGCTCATCGGTGATCAGCGGGCAGTGAACGTAAACCGGAACCTCCCACCCGAAGGCATTATAAATGCGGTTATACTTCGGACTTGAAGAGAGGTACTCATTTCCGCGCACCACATGTGTGATTCCCATCAGATGATCGTCGACGACATTTGCAAAATTATATGTCGGATAGCCGTCGGATTTGATCAGGATCATATCGTCCAGCTCTGCGTTATCGACCGTTATATCTCCGTAAATCTCGTCGTGAAACGAAGTCGTTCCTTCCTTCGGTACATTAAGTCTTATGACGTGGGGAACACCCGCATCCAGTTTTTCCCTGATTTCCTCCTGGGACAGACTCAGACAGTGTTTGTCATACATACCAAAATCAGAGCCTCCGGCTGTGATCTTGAGCGAATCGAGCCTTTCCTTTGTACAGAAGCAGTAATACGCATCTCCCTGGCTGATAAGCTGTTCTGCGTATTTCTGATAGATTCCGAGCTTACAGCGCTCAGACTGAACATAGGGACCTACGCCTCCGTCACAGTCGGGCCCTTCGTCAACACGGATTCCAGCAAAATCAAGAGTACGGTATATAATATCCGTAGCTCCTTCCACAAAGCGCTCCTGATCCGTGTCCTCGATTCTCAGCATGAACCTGCCGTCTGCGTGACGGGCGATCAAATACGAGTAAAGGGCTGTTCTCAGGTTCCCGACATGCATTCTTCCGGTCGGGCTCGGAGCAAATCTTGTTTTAACCATCTTGTT
The DNA here is from genome assembly GCA_902797075.1 of uncultured Lachnospiraceae bacterium. Taxonomy (GTDB): domain Bacteria; phylum Bacillota; class Clostridia; order Lachnospirales; family Lachnospiraceae; genus Chordicoccus. Next base: position 4,890 of record CADBRO010000308.1, on the reverse strand, counting down.
CATCAGCAGATCATCGGAAGCACTTCACCCGGCTTTGCGTGACAGGCCAGGTCAGCGATTGCGTCCGAATAATTCTCCTCCTCATTAATCAGAATAATTTTTGATCCCTCAAAATACTTTACCGCATATCTCGCAAGCGTTGATCTTAAAGAACAGCCGAGTACAAGCAGCGTATCCGCTTTCTCTACCTCGCCCGCGGATGCGGTTATCATTTCATTTGGAATCATTTCACCGGCTAATACGATTTTTGGCCTTATAGGGGCGCCGCAGCTGCAGAATGGAATTCCCTGGCTGTGAAGGACATAGTCCATCCCGTACTCTTTCCCGCAGTGGGTGCACTTATACTCATAAACAGTTCCATGCATATCCACATGGTTTGCAAGTCCCGCCCTCATCGGCAGGCCGTAGATTGACCGTGTAATAACAGAAAACACTTTATGCTCATTTTCGAGCTTTTTCAGCGTCGGCATCGGCTCCAGAGGTTCGCCGAGATGACTCAGAATCTCGTTTCGGTAGAAATCATAAAAGGCTTTTGTTCTCGTCCCGAAAAAATTCGCGGAAAGGATTTCCTCCGGAGAATAGCCGTATTTCGACTCCACAGAATAGGCATTATCAAGATTACGGTAATTAAAGCATCCGCAGTCAGCAGACACACTAATACCCAGCAGGCAAACAATATGACTGCTTTCACGTATCGCCCGTTCCAGATTCCGAATGATCATTCTTCCTCCTTTTATTCTTCGATCCCGTGGGCTGCCAGATACTGAATCACGTCTCCGACAGTGTTCATGTTCTGAAGCTCTTCAACCGGAATTTCGAGGGAATACTCGTCTTCCAGATTCATTGCCAGCTCATAGAGATCAAGAGAATCTGCTCCGAGATCGTCCCTGAAAGACGTATCGATACCGATCTCCTGTTCGTCTATATTCAGCTGTTCGGAGATATAGGCTCTCATTTTTTCAAGCATGACTTAACTCCTTTCTGTAATAATTATTCCTGCATTTTCCGGATCGATGATTCTTTGACGACATTTCCCCACAGATCTCTCTCCGGTGTTTTGAAACGTATCCTCCTTGATACGGAAAGAGCGATGCTCATTTCCACCATCAGAAGAATTACTGACGTTCCGCCGTAACTCACAAACGGAAGCGTGATACCTGTTGTCGGAATGAGATTAAGAACGACACAGATATTAAGTATCACCTGAATCGCGATATGGCCGAATATGCCGGAAACCATCAGTGATCCATACAGATCCGGCGCGTTCTGCGCGATAAAAAACAGGCGGTACAGCAGATAGATAAACAGCAGCACGATGATTATGCCGCCGAAGATCCCCAGTTCTTCACAGATAATGGAAAAAATCATATCATTTTCCGCTTCGGGAACAGCGCCGAGTTTCTGCGTACTGTTTCCGAGGCCTTTGCCGAATATGCCGCCGCTTCCAAGTGCATAAAGCGCCTGCATAATCTGGTAGCCGCCCTCTGATGAGTACTGTTCCGGGTGCAGCCACACAAGAACTCTCCGGCTCCTGAAATCCCCGAAATTGCCGTTTGCGATGATGAGTACCCCTGCGGCAGCAGCTCCCAGCAAGGCGCCGGCCGCAATAAGGAACCGCTTTGTTTCAGGGTGTGCAATAAAAATAATAATACAGTCGATCATCATGATGATAATCGCCGTACTCAGGTTCTTTGTAAACACCAGGGCTGCTCCGGCCTGAATCAGTCCGGCCAGAACAGGATCCCGAAGCGCCTTCAGTCCTTTAAAATTTTTTCCCTGCCTAATGATCAGCATAGGGACAAAAACAATGATTGCGATTTTTGCGATCTCTGACGGCTGAAAACTGATGGGTCCGAGCCGGATCCAACGTCTTGCTCCATTGATACGAAGACCAAGGGGCGATCTGGTAAGCGCCATACAGACAAGCGCGCCGGCATAGATTATCCAGCTGAAATTCCATAAAAAATGGTAATCAACATTCGATACGGCTATGGCCGCACCGATTGCGATAATGGAAAATGCAGCCTGCTTGCGGAAGAAATACATATCGTTGCTGTACCTGATCTCCGCAGTGTAGGATGTCGTGCTGTAAAGCATAACAAGACCAAATCCGACAAGCAGAATGATGACAGCAATCAGATTGTAATCATAATAATCTGCCCCTTTGGGTTTCTTCAACGCCGTGAGACTCCTTTCCTTCTCTTCTTTCCAAGATAAACATACCTTATATACCGGATCGTATATTCTTCTCCCATGTCAGCCCACATTCTGAGAAGAAACTCCATATCCCGCTTCGTCTCGTCATGAATAAACCAGCATTTATCGCGGCTTTTCAAAAAGTACTCGAGCGGCGACCTGTCCGTGTAAGCCTCTCCCATGTAAACTCTGGACGCGCTGACACGGTCGAATATCATCTCGGCGACGTAACGCTTCGGCATCTTTGCTCCGCCGAGACCGTATGGATGTTCAGCATCAAAAGCATAGTCAATCCAGTACTCAAAATGATGCCTGTTGCGTCCTTTGTGATGCAGCCATGCTTTTGACACGCCGGTTGCTTCACGCTCGGCGTTGTTCGGGCTTCTTGTTCCCTGATAATACTTTGCCCCCACAAAAAACTCAGTGGGCGAAAGCTTGCTCAGATCATGCAGTAAGCCCTGCGTGTAAAGTCCCGCCCGGAAACAGTACTGCTGTACCAGATTGTGGTGCCTTGTAATAGTTTTCAGATGACCGATCGGATCCATGTTTATTTCTCTTCTTTTCCTGTTTCTGTCTTTTTGCCTGTCAGAAGGCACACAGTCCGCGGCGGGCATTCACAAAATTTCTGATCTTTTAAGAGCTTTTCGCCCTGAGAATCGGATCCCGGTTCAGAAGTAATAAACATGCAGTACCAGGCATAACCTTTCGGCAGAACAGGCAGCGCAAACGGATGAGCATCCCAGTAAGCATTGTATGCAACATAGAAGAAATCCTCATCCGGCAGATTCTCACAACGAGTATACATACCGCAATAGAGAACCGCAAGCGTTCTCGTAACATAATCCCTCGCCGATACCCACGCCTTGGAATCATGGAAGGAGATATCCGGGAATCCGTATCCCTTGTAATCCGTTCCTTTCAGCTCCTTCGGCATATGAAGAATATGATGATTCTTCCGAAGAGCGGTCAGCATTTTTACAAAACCGCGGATTTCCTCCGCGTCTTTCGATGCGCTCCAATCAGTCCATCCGGTCGGATTATCGCTGGAATATGCATTGTTGTTTCCGTTCTGCGTATTAAGCATCTCGTCGCCGGCGTAAAGAAGCGGTACGCCCTGCGAAAGGAATACATAACAAAGTGCGTTCTTCAGCTGCCTTAAGCGAAGCGCGCGAACGTTCTTTTTTCTGGAAGGTCCTTCCGATCCGCAGTTCCAGCTGAAATTCTGGAATGTACCGTCCTGATTTCCCTCGCCGTTCGCTTCATTGTGCTTGAAGTCATAGCACACCATATCATAAAGCGTGAACCCGTTGACGTTCGCCATGTAGTTCACAAATGCGTGCGTCTGAGGATTCCTCCTGATATTTACTGAAAATGCGTCGATCTGGCCTTCGTCGCCTTTTAAGAGCGAACGTCCGGTTCTGAGGAAATCATCGTTGTATTCAAGCAGATTGCGGTACTTAGGCGTTTGTCCGGAATAAATCCATCCGGCGTCAACTCTTTCAAGCATCAGCTTGGTCTTTTTCAGAAGCGGGTCTGATACCAGCCATGAAACCGGCGTCCCTTCTCCGATAAAATGAAAACCGTCGATGTGATAAACGGATTTCCAGTATCTCACGGCCCGGAGCGCAAGGAACGGCTCCGTCTTCGGCGGAAAATACATCTCCATAAACACTTCCACTCCCGCTTTGTGAAACTCTTTTACTAGTGAGCGGAATTCCCTTATGGAGTTGCCTGTCGCACTGTATTCTTCCTTCGGCGCAAAATAATAATTTTTCTCTGCATACCCCCAGAAGTTGCGCGCCTGTTGAGCCTTTACGGTCCCGTCGGCAGCAGTTTCCGCATCAGCGTAGGGCCGTACGCTTAAAAAACTGTCAAATTCATAGACAGGCATGAGTTCAACCGCATTAAAGCCGAGCCCGGTAATATAGGGAATCTTCTCGGCCAGTCCCGCGAAAGTGCCCTTATGTTTAACAGACGATCCTGCTTTTTTGGTGAATCCCCTGACATGGAGTTTATAGATGCACAGATCATTGACAGGAATCTGCGGTGCCTTTTCGTCTTCCCAGTCAAATGAGTCCGAAAGCGGATAGCATATCCCATTCGCGATGCGACAGGCATATGGATCCATCGTTTTTATTCCGTCGATAATGTAATAGTATCCTGTTTCTTCAGGCTTTACGCCTTTGAGAAATACGCTGGACACCTCTCCTGTCCGCTCGCTTGCAGGCAGTTCAATTTTTTCGGTTACGTGTCCTTTAAGATCAGTCAGAACGAGCTCCGCAGAAAGCTCGTCAGGAATGGCTGCGGCAAAATTAATACCGCAAAAAACAGCAAGTGCACCAAGGCTCTCTGGATCTCCCGGCATGATTTCAATGTTCTTTCGTTTTGAATTGTTCATGTTGCCTCCTCATGTAGCTGTCTCAAATGCTCTGCAGCGTATTACAAAAGTCCATTGGCATTTCTTTCTGCACAGTATCCGTTCCCATTATAAACTATCTTTTGCGATATTCAAATTGCTTTTTACAGCTGTTTCTGCTATCTTAATTCTGATAATATGTTATCAATAAAACAAAGGAGAAACCACTATGGCTGATGAATTTGGCTTCAACACGGACGGAGCTGACGAAGAACTCGGATCGGTTACGCTTACGCTTGAAGATGACACTGAACTTGAATGCATGATCATCGGTACTT
>CADBRO010000307.1 GCA_902797075.1 uncultured Lachnospiraceae bacterium | reverse complement strand
TCAGCTTCTGCGGGGTATTTGCCGTCATTATCGGCGTCAACATCGGAGACTGCCTGACCACATTCCTGGTCTGCAGGATCGGCGCCAGAACCGAGCAGATCCGGACCTGCCTGATCCACATCATTTACAATGTATTCGCCGCTGCGCTCCTCTTCATAGGAATCGCGGTGCTCCGCGCCACAGGAGTTCTTGGCGATGAATTCTGGTATTCGCAGCTCAACTCGGGAGGCGTCGCTAACGTACACGGTCTCTTCCGTCTAGTCCCCGCGGTTCTCCTTCTTCCGTTCTCCGGCGTGTTCGCTGATATCGCCGAAATGCTTGTCCCCGATAAAGAGGTGGACGAAATGGATGCGGATATCGAGAAAAACCTCCGGGAGCTGGATATGCGCCTCATTTCCAATCCGGCCCTGGCACTGGCGGAATCAGAGCATCTCATCGGGCATATGGCCGATGTGTGCTTTCACAATTTCAAATCCGCGTCGAAGCAGGTATTCGATTACAAGGACAAGCGGGCGTCCAAGATCCATGACAGAGAAAACCTTCTTGACAGAATGGCTGACGCGACCAGCCAGTATCTGGTTGCGATATCTCCGAATATCCGCCTGGAGCAGCATAGAAGAAACCAGAACTTCCAGCTTCGCGCCCTCGTATGCTTTGAACGAATCGGCGATCTGGCCGTCAATATTCAGGGTGACGTCGCCTCTCTCAATGAGCAGGACAAGCACTTTTCAGAGATCGGAAGCCAGGAAATACGTCTTGCGTTCAGCGCCGTAAAGGACATTCTGACGCTGTCGACGGAAGCGTTTAATACGGGAAGCACCATTCTTGCAAGGAAGGTTGAGCCTCTTGAGGAAGTCATCGACGAACTCATGGAGGAGCTCCGAAGCCGCCACGTTCTGAGGATGACGAACAACCAGTGCGACACGATGTGCGGAATCAGCTATCAGAACATCCTGCAGCATCTGGAGCGTATATCGGATCAGTGTTCCGACCTCGCCGTCTACATGCTCGGCAGAAGCGATTCATCCATCTTCGGAAAAGAACATCAGTACATTCACAATCTTCATCACTCAAATAATCAGGAATATCTGGAAGAGTTCAACGCGGACTACAGAAGATACTTCGATCAGCTTGCCGCTGTCAGAGCAGGAGCCTCTTCAACAGATGGCGATGCGCCTGATAAGCAGACTGCTGAAAATGATTTCTCTTCCCCGTCATCTTCCATACTGCCTCCGGCTAAATAAAAAAACGGCCAGACAAAAATCCCGTTCCGTAAACTTTTGACTTACGGAACGGGATTTCTTTTTTGTTTAAGAGTACTGAAACAGTCTGTTACGCTGCAGCTGTTACAGATGTGATATGCGGCTGAGCGCCTTCATACCAGTAAAGGAATCCTTCGAGATCGATCTTATCGCCGGCCTTCAGTTCCTTGACTGCCTTGTAGACGTCAGATGAGCTGTCGCACAGATAAGACTCAACGACGAATGTATAGGTCTGGCCTTCATAGGATGCCTTGAAGTAAAGGTCATCGCCTTCCTGGCCTGAGCCGTCCCATCCGTATGTAAATGCCGGAGCATCGACAGTTTCAGCGACGGATTCAACTCCGGAATCAGCAGTTTCAGCAGCTTCAACCGTAAGTCCCTTGAAAGCTACCTTGCGGTTCATGTATTCACCGAGCTCGTCTTTTCCGAGAAGAGCTGTTACATCTTCTGCCTCGGCAACGAGATTTCCGTCAGCGATTTCGAATGTAGCGTCGACAATCTCAACTTCTCCTGCCCATTCGCCCTTGTATCCGGAAACGATGATCTTCTGGCCTTCTGTAAGAGCATTGTAATCTTCCTCAGAGCAGGCCATCTCATAGATGAAATACGCACCGTCTTCGTCCTGTGTGTAAATGGTAGCTTTGCCCTGGCCGTCTTTTTCGAACCATGCCTGCTTTGCCTGAACATAGGTCTCGACCATAACCGGTGTATCAACCGGAGCGGCAACATATTCTTCATAGGACATGACGTTTAAGAGGCCTTCTGCGCCGGATTCCGCTTCTTCAGCGATTGATGCAGCGCCTTCCATATCTTCCACGATCACTGCGGAAGCGATAGAATCAGCTGTGCTCATCAGATCATCAGCTGCGGTCTCAGCAGCGTCTGCCGCTGCCGCGCCGATCGCTGCAAGTGCGCCTTCAGCGCCGGAAATGACCTCATCCGGAACTTCCTCAACTACAGACGCCGTGTCCGCTGCAATATCTTCGATTGCAGAAGTCGTATCCGCTACGACTGCTTCAACTGTGGATGCAGCGTCTGCTGCTACTGCTTCGACTGTGGAAGCCGTATCCGCAACTGCTGCCTGAGCTGTAGAAACCGCATCGGTCGCAGCTGCTTCAATTTCAGAAGCCGCATCGGCGACTGCCGCCTGAGCTGTAGAAGCTGTAGAAGCTGCTGTTTCCTGAGCTTCCGAAACCGCTGCCGCAGCTTCTGACTCAGCTGCTGCCGCAACAGAGGAGGCTGTGCTCTCTGCACCCTTTTTCTTTGATCCGCATCCTGCCATCGTGAAGGCCATAGCAAGGACAAGTGTTGCCACAATTGCTTTCTTCATTTTCGTTTCTTCCTTTCACATCCGGCCGGTTTTGACCGGTCCATTCTATACAACAACTATATTATATACATTTTACTGAATGATACAAGTGAAAAATACCCGCCTTCATCCTGCCTTTTTCCTTGAGATTGCCTGAATTCCGACGTAGAGAATTATCAGTATCCACGCGGCGCAAAGGACGGCAAGAAGAGCTTTTGAAGCGGCAGGAAGCGGTCCGAGCACCTGTTTCCCGTTGTCCTCACCCTCGCCTTTTGCAAGCTGGTCGAGCCGGTAGAGCGAGGTAACGTCGGTAAACAGTTTTTCCATGTAGGCGTCGTTAACCTTCTCCTTCCTCCTTACGGATTTTGCGGTACTTTCGATCATCTGCCCGGCCGCATCCCGAAGCGACGCAGATCCGTTGAAAACCGGCGTGGTGAACGTATTCGAGGTATTATCCAGGAGCATCTGCGTCGCGTCGATTTTCACGGAATAGTGCTCCGCATCGGTCCCGCGGGCGCTCAGGTAATCCTGATAGCTTTCTGAATTTCTGGCGGTCAGGGTGACGGGAACGTACCCCTCCGTCTCGGCGTAGGCCATCTGAACGCCGTCCGTAAGCAGATACTGGGCGAACAGCCAGGATGCAAGTACATCGCCCGGATCTTCTTTATTGAATATACAGACCGAAGGCCCCTGCGAGATCATTTTCGGAGAATCCGGGTCAAACTGCGGCACCGGCCTCACCTCGGTTTCAAACTGGACGATCTTATCGGCGCTGATATCGGAAAGAGGCGCCCCGCTCCCCATCCAGGTTGAACCTGCCGTCGAGTCAATGGCGAAGACACACTGGCCGGCATTCAGGAAATTCGCAGGATAACTCGAAATCTTAAATGTGGAAAACGCCCCGCTTTTTGTGTGTTCCGCAATCGTGTAAAGCAGTTCTTTCGTCGTATCGTTGAAAATGCCGATCGCGCCGTTTTCATCCGAATACCCGGCGTTCCTCTGCTTCAGCATCTGGATCATCATGTTGTCCGTCGATTTGTAGATAAACGGAATCATGACCTTCTGGCCGTTCAGCTTATAATTTCCGGATTTGTCCTTTTCGGCAGCCGCCTCCGAAACCTCCCAGATAAAGTCCCAGGTCAGAATGTCCGGCACCTGATACCCCAGCTGTTCCACGTAATCCCGGTTGATGTAGCAGGCTTCCGTCGACCGCATATACGGCAGGGCGTAATAATGGCCGTCCAGCAGGCATTCATTCAGGTATTCCGGTACCACCTGGTCCGCAGCCGGCGACTCGAAGAGAACCTCTGAACCGCCGAGACCGAATTTACCGTCCCTGATCAGGTCATCCAGCATTACGACGACGTGCTCTCCCGTTTTATACGTCGCAATGTGATCCGGATATGTAATGCACACGTTCGGCGTCGTATTCGTGGAAATATTGGTGATGACGTCGTTGTAGATCTTGCCGTAATCCGTATAGAGTCTCAGCGTTACGTTGATGTTCGGATAGATTTTTTCAAAATCTTTTATGGCCTTCTCGTAAATCCCGGTCTGCGTTTTATTGGTGTCATTCTTCGCCCAGAATGTTATCTCCCTCGGAACTTCCGTATCAAAGGACGCGGGTATTTCAAAATCCTTCTGTTTCCGCGAACCGTGGCAGCCTGTGAGAATTAAAGCGGCAGCAGCGGCGAATAACACCGGTATGAGCGCTTTTTTCATCCCTTGGTACCTCCTCTCGAAACACCGGCCATGATTTTCTTTCTGAAAATCAGAAATACAATAATCAGCGGCACGGAAATGACGACGACGGCAGCCATCATCGCGGGAATATTCTCGCGTCCGAAGCCATTTTCCCGGATTTCCTGAATTCCGTTTGAAACAAGGAAGTAGGCCTCATTATCCGTGATCAGCCGCGGCCACACATAGGAGTTCCAGCATTCGATCACCTTGAGGATGATAATCGTGATAATCGTCGGTCTTGAGATCGGAATCATGACGCGCGTCAGATACCGGAAATCCGAGGTTCCATCCACCTTTGCAGCCTTATAGAGCTCCTCCGGTATCTGCTCAAAATTCTCTTTCAGCAGGTAGATGTAAAATACCGAAGTAACCGACGGAAGAATAAGGCCTGTAAATGTATTTCTTAAGCCCCAGTTGGTGATGGTCACGAAGTTCGTGATAATGACGAGCTCATTCGGTATCATCATCAGCGAAAGAAAGACGGTGAACAGCAGATTTCTTCCCCTGAATTTGAGACGTGAAAACGCAAAGGCCGCGAGAATGATGACAACCATCATGAGCGCAGTGGTAATCACGGTAAAAATCAGCGTGTTCGTAAAATATCTGAGAAGGGGCACCGCCGTAAAGGCTTCCCGGTAATTCTGAACCGTCGGTGAAACTGCATATAATTTCGGCACATACTCCGAGTTATAGGAGCTGTAGCTCTTCACCGAGGTAAGAATCATCCAGTAAAACGGGAAAAGAACGATCAGCGCCCAAATCGTAAGGAGCACATAGGTCAGAACGGTCCGGATCCTGCCCCGCGCCTTTGAATGTCTGACTGTCCGGGCAAAACTCTCCTGTTGACTCATAACAGACTTACCTCCGCCATTTTATGTATAATGAACTGTTTTTCTGCTGATCAGAAGATTGATGCAGGTAATCGTAAGAACGATGGCGAACAGGATCAGGGCCGCCGCAGATGCATAGGACGGATATCCGCCGCTGTCTCCATACAGCATGTCATAGACGTATCCGACGATGGTATTCATGCCGGCAGCGTTGAGATCTGTCCCGAAAATGGCGACTACATCGCTGTACGCTTTAAAAGCCCCGATAAATCCCGTGATGATGAGATAGAAAACCATCGGTGAAATCATAGGCAGGGTAATTCTTAAGAAGGTTCTTCCGGGAGATGTCCCGTCAACCTTGGCAGCCTTGTAATAATCCGGATTCACGGACGCCAGTGCGCTTGTAAGAATCAGGATTTTAAACGGCAGGACCACCCAGATGGTATAGAAGCACATGACGAACATCTTTGCCCAGTACGGGCCTTCGATAAAATCCACCGGGCCTGCGCCGAAGAAACCGATGATCTGATTCACAAAACCCTCGGAATAAGGAGTTTTCTTAAAAAGAATCATGAATACCAGACCGACGGCGAGCGTATTGGTTACGTACGGAAGAAAGTAAACCGTCTGATACAGCTCTTTCAGCGGCTTGATCGAGTTAAGCCCTACCGAAATCAGCAGCGCGATTCCCGTGGAAAGAGGAACCGTGATGATGACCAGAATAAAGGTATTCTTCAGTGCCTGAAGAAAATACGGATCGCGAAGAACGTAGGAATAATTATACTTCCCGACTCCGTAAAAAGTCTGTGATGCGGAATTATATCCTTCTTCCACGGAATACATCATGACGTCAAAGAGAGGATATACCATGAAAATGCCGAGGAAAACCAATGCGGGGAGCAGGTACAGCCACGGCTTCCAGCTATTCTTATCCATTTTTCCCTCCATCTGACAAAGGCCGATCAGAACCTGATCCGTTCGCCGCTGTCTTTATCGAACAGATATACCTTCTTTTCTTTCAGGTTGAAGCGGACCGTGCCGCCGCTTCCCTCGGGACGTTCATCCGACCGTATGATCGCGCGGATTTCGTGGCCCGTAAAGGCGGGATGCGCCGCGACGACGCTTGTATCCCTTCCCATAACTTCTATCGCATGGAGATTGCAGGTAAGAACGCCGTTTTCGTCCGGAACAAACCCCTCCGGCCGGATTCCGACTGTTACGTCCCGATCCGGAACTCCCGGCACATCAAGAACCGCCTCGTCCCCGATGAACAGCTTTCCTGCCTTCACCGTGCCGTCAAAGACATTGATCTGCGGAGTTCCGAGAAACTTGGCTACAAACAGGTTGACAGGATCATCGTAAACGGACTGGGGTTTTCCGATCTGCTGGACCACGCCGGTATCCATGACCACAATAAAATCCGAAATACTCATGGCTTCTTCCTGGTCGTGGGTGACAAAGACGGACGTAATCCCGGTCTCACGCTGGATTCTGCGGATTTCTTCTCTTGTCTGCAGACGGAGACGGGCATCCAGATTGGAAAGCGGCTCGTCGAGAAGAAGTACGCCCGGCATCTTGACCAGAGCCCTTGCAATCGCAACTCTCTGCTGCTGCCCGCCCGACATCTGTCCCGGTTTTCTGTCGAGAAACTGTTCAATCTGTACAAGACGGGCAGCTTCCTCTGCCCTCGCTTCCAGTTCACTCCGGCTCAGTTTCTTTTCTCCCCTGAAGTTCTGAAGGGGAAACATGATGTTCTGTCTGGCCGTCAGATGCGGATAAAGGGCATAACTCTGGAACACCATACCGACCCCTCTTTCTTCCGGCGGAAGCTCGGTTACATCCGTGTCGCCGAAATAAATGCGGCCGCTGGTGGGTTTTTCCAGTCCGCAGATCATATTGAGAGTGGTGCTCTTCCCGCATCCGGAAGGACCAAGAAGACCGACCAGCTGTCCGTCCGGTATTTCAATACTCATGTCGCTGACAGCTGTCACTTCCGTCTTAATCTTTCGGTTCTGGTTCGGATATTTCTTTGTCAGGTTCTCCAGCACAATTTTCATAACGCTACCCTCTTTCTAGATAAACTGATTATTCTCCATGCTGTAGTGATAATCAATCGCATCAAGCTTCGAACATAATGAAACCATATCGGTTTCCGTGTCTTCGCAGAACTCCTGCAAGGAGCTGTATCGGTCGCGAAGAGCCGTATTAACATAACTTAAGAGAATTACAGGGTCTTTCGGCAGCATATTAACTCTCCTCATTCATATTTGATACCGGGTAACAGTCATACCTGATACCGGATCCGCTGATGGTCCACGAAGGCGTCTTTCCTGCAAGAGGAAGCCCCTTGGCCGGTCTTTTTACGATCACTCTTCGCGCACCCGCAGCCAGTGCCGAGCTTAAAAGCTTCGTCTCGTCGGCACAGGGAGTCTCCAGCATCTGAAGAAGCTGAAACTTCTTTTTTACGAGCGCGCTCTTCCGTCTCTCCGGAAACATCGGATCAAGAATGATCAGCGACACATCGTGAATCCCTTTATCCATCGCCGCGATACTGTCTCCGCAGATCAGATGCATCCGCTCCGCAGCGCCTTTAAGATCAGGATCCGCCGCCGCCCTTTTTATACAGTCCTCAAGCAGGGCATATATAACCTGATTGTACTCATAAAGTACCACGTCGTATCCCGCGGCAGCGAGCAAAAATGAATCCTCTCCCAGGCCGGCCGTCGCATCGAAGGCTGTAAGCGGTATATTCTTATCCCTGAATTTTGCCGCCCGCACTATGAGCTCCCTCGAAAGATTTTCCTCTCTTATGCGGCGCTTAAGTCTTGTGAAATCACCTCTGACCGACAGTTCTCCGTTTGTCAGCGTCAGACCTTCCGGCTCTTCGGCAACTCTCAGACCGTCCGGCAATTGAATGTTCATTTTAAGTCCCTTCTGTATGAATTTGATTCCCTGTTAATAATATATTCTATCGTCGGCACGCGTCAACACCTCGTGTGCGGTGCGCGAGGAGCTTGCTACGGCGGTGCGCGCGCGGGTAAAGCGGACGCTCGCAATCCGCTGCGCAAAAAAAGGGAGACGGAATCACCGTCTCCCCATTCGAAACATCTGCTTAGATATCTCTCAGATACAGTATTGCCTTCTGATGCGTCGGGTCCATCTCCGCCGCCTCCTTTAGATATGTCCGCGCCTTCTCCGTCTCGCAAAGTCCCAGATACCCGAGACCCATTAGATAGCAACAGTGCACGTGATTCCTGCGGCTTAAGTCGTCATCAAAGATCAGCAGATCCGGATACGACACTGCGAAGTAGGGCATCCGCACCTGATCGTAGATATGCGCCTCTCCGTAGCTGATGAGCTTATAGAATCTTGATTTCGCGGCTGTCAGTTCCCCCAGCGCCCGGAGCGCCATGCCCTGATACATGATCATATCCGCTGGCTGATCATTATAGAACAGCATGCCGGCAGGCTCATCCGTCCCGGTGCTCGCCTCCTCGTACGCCTCTTTTGCGGCTCCCTTATTGCTAAGCGCTTCATTTACGACGCCGAGATAATAATAGATGTGTTTGTCCTTCGTTTCCTCGAGCTTGCATCTGCGGACCATCCGGCTTGAAAATGCCAGACGTCTGCTTCTTAGACATGAAGAAGTGGATGTAAGAGCCGTGGCGGAAAAGGTCGGTTACAGCGATGAGTTCTATTTCAGCCGAAGCTTCAAGAAGTACTTCGGTGTGTCACCGAGTCAGATGAGACGAAATCAGGAGTCCTGATTGTAAATGCATTTAAACGCAAAAAAAGAGCAGATCTTCTGCTCTTTAAAGGCGACACCCGGAATCGAACCGGGGATAAGGGTTTTGCAGACCCGTGCCTTACCGCTTGGCCATGTCGCCGTCTTCTTTATCACGCACGCACCGAGGAAACAGTGCTTCCCACGTCGTGCGCACGACATGACCCCAAGCAGATTCGAACTGCTGTTACCGCCGTGAAAGGGCGATGTCTTAACCGCTTGACCATGGGGCCAAAATAATAAAACTCCCCGAGTAGGGCTCGAACCTACAACCCTTCGGTTAACAGCCGAATGCTCTGCCATTGA
>CADBRO010000306.1 GCA_902797075.1 uncultured Lachnospiraceae bacterium | reverse complement strand
GCATCCATGGGATGGGATCTTCCCGCTGCCATCGGCATCTCGACTGCTCTCGGAAAAGGCGAGATCAATCTCGTCACGGGAGACGGAAGTATCATGATGAATCTTCAGGAGCTGCAGACGATTGCGACGAACCGTCTTCCGGTCCGCGTATTCCTGATCTGCAACGGAGGATATCATTCGATCCGGCAGACGCAGAATTCGTTTTTCGGAAAGCCGCTCATCGGCATCGGCCCGGAGAGCGGGGATCTTGATTTCCCCGCGCCGGGGAAAGTGGCGGATCTGTTCGGTTTTTCGTACGGGCTTTGCGCGGCGAACGAAACTCTTAAGGAGGATATGAAGGCCGCGTACGCCCTTCCGCTGCCGGCGCTTGTAGAGGTCAGGGTATCGCCGCTTCAGAAGACCGAGCCCAAAGTGGCATCAAGAAAACTGCCGGACGGAACGATGGTTTCTGTTCCGCTTGAGGATATGGCGCCGTTCCTCGATCGTGAGGAACTCGCGCGAAATGTGGAAGTACCGCTTACGGACAGTGAGCTCGTGAGGTGACAGAGCATGGGTGAAAACCGGAAACTGATATCAGTCGTTATTCCGACATACAACGAAGAGGATAATGTCGTTCCGATGACGGAGGCGCTGACTGACATTTTTCATAAAGAGCTTCCCGGATACGATTATGAGATCATTTTTATCGACAACCACTCAAAGGATAAAACGCGTCAGATCCTGAGAAATGTCTGCAAAGCGGATCCGCACGTGAAAGCGATTTTCAACGCCCGCAATTTCGGACAGCTGCGGTCTCCTGTCTATGGACTTAAGCAGGCTTACGGAGACTGCGTGGTGCGGCTTAATGCGGATTTCCAGGATCCGCCGTCCGTGATACCGACGCTGGTAAAAGAGTGGGAAAACGGAAATCTCATCGTAATCGGCATCAAAAATAAAACCGCCGAAGGGCGGCTTATGGCATTTATACGGAGACAGTATTATCATCTGCTGAGAAAGATTACGGATATCGGGCATATTGAGAATTTCACCGGATTCGGACTTTATGATAAGCGTTTTGTGGACGTCGTCCGGTCGATTCACGATCCGATGCCGTATCTGCGGGGCATGATCGCGGAACTCGGCTTCGATTACAAGACGGTTCCCTACGACAGGCCCGTAAGAAGGGCGGGAAAGAGCAAAAACAATTTCTACAGCCTTTATGACGTCGCCATGGTAGGCATCACGTCGTATTCCAAGGTGATGCTGAGGCTGGCGACCTTTATCGGTTTCGGTATCGGCGCCGCGAGTATACTGGTCGCCCTTGTCTATTTCGTCCTGAAGCTGATCCACTGGGACTGGTTCAGGGCGGGCATCGCGCCTCTTGTCATCGGCATGTTCTTCCTGGGAGGCGTGCAGCTTTTTTTCATCGGACTCCTCGGCGAATACATACTCTCGATCAACCAGAGAGTGCTTGACCGGCCTCTCGTGGTGGAGGAGGAGCGGATCGGATTTGACTCTTCCCCCGATGATGCCGGCACCGCGGCGTCAGGAGCGGCGTCTGCGCTTCCGGAAGGGCGGCGCGATAAACAGGACGATGGCGGCGGCAAACGCGATGCCTGAGAAGATGACGCTGAACCCGAAATAGGGAATCTGCCATACAAGGGCGACTTCGGATGTGCCCTCCGAGAGCGGAATTCCCACAAGGCCGCCGTTGATATTTTCGACGCCTGTCTTTACGCCGTTGACACTGGCGGTCCAGTTATCTGAATAGAGGAGCGGGATGCAGAGCATTCCGCTCTTTTTTGCGGTTACTTTTGCCGAATAGGTGCCGCCGCTCATGCTTACTCCTGTAAGTGAGGCGGAATCTCCGGGCACAAACAGTTCCGGCAGCTGGGAACTCTCGACAACAGCAAGTTCGGTGACGCTGGTGTCAAGATAATCCTCCGGAAAATCGAGCCGGATGCGCTCCGCGTCGTCGGGAAGGATCAGGCAGATCTCGGGATAGCCCCTGCCGAGGAAAAACATCATGCTGTCCGCAGGATCCGGGTCTTCATCCGGAGAACTCATGAAAAACATCTGCATATGGCGGACATGATTGAAATTCGTGCTTTTCAGCCTCATGTAAAGCATACGGACGGAGCCTTCTTCGGCCTTTCCGATATCGTAATAGAGATAGGGATCGCCGCCTGTCGGGCGGAAAACAATCCCCGAACTTGTCTTCCGCTGCTTCAGATGATTCGCTGAAGTACCGGCAGTAAGCAGATCGGTTTCCTTAAACAGGGATTTTTCGAAACGGAACCCGGAGCTGCTTTCATCCGAATCTTCAAGTCTCGAGATGCCGTCCGTTCTGTAGTAAGCGCGGGTAAGGGCCGCGATGCGAAGAGGGAGCTCAAGCTCTTTCGCT
Organism: uncultured Lachnospiraceae bacterium; assembly: GCA_902797075.1. Classification (GTDB taxonomy): domain Bacteria; phylum Bacillota; class Clostridia; order Lachnospirales; family Lachnospiraceae; genus Chordicoccus. The sequence goes on along the minus strand of CADBRO010000306.1, from coordinate 15,293 downwards.
TCGGCAGCTGAGATCTGCTCCGTGTAAAAATAGCCGAAGGGAAGAGCGGTTTTATTTTCATAGACGGCATATTTTCCGTCAGCGGTTTCGCCCCGTTTTTCATAGAATGCGGAAACCGGGGTACTGGCTGAAGTGCCGTCATTTTTAACAATCACATATTTTCCGGACAGGAAGGAGAGCTGGCCGAATTTCGCGGTATCCGCGACAAAATGGTTCGGCGAGAGCTGGCAGGTTCCATGGGCTTTTGTAAGAGAGCGTAAAGCTCCCGTATTTACGTTGCAGTATACCGACGCGGCAGGGAATCCCAGCAGCATACCCGTGTTTGCGTCGTCGGGATCCGTAACAGCCGCAATTCTGTAGAGACCGGAGTCGGCTGAAAGAATCTGCTCCGATGCCTCCTTTATGCCCTCTGCGGAGCTGATTTTTTCGTAGTCACCGGCGGTTATGTAACTCCGGTTATAAACCGTCGGGTAGTTCATCACAACCAGCTCGGCCATAAGTACCCCGAGCATGAGATAGGGAATGACGGCTGAAATTCTGAAACCGAAGGCGTAGATAATAAGAAGAGCGGAAAAGACGACCGCAGCGGCAGCTGCGATTTTCAGCGGTTCAAGCTCAGTCCTGAAGCCGAGCTCGGTGTCGAACACGGCAAGAAAAAGGAAAATACCCGCCTCGAGAGCCAGAGCGACGATGACGGACCAGAACAGGGGAATGCCGTATGCCCGCGTCATGATGGATTTGATAAACACGCCGACAGCAATCGCTTCCGCGAAAGCGATCATGAAAGAGAAGCGCTGAACGCCGATGTTGAACTGGATGAAGGCTCCGGTATTTTTGATAATCAAAGAAGCGCAAGCCGCGGCGCACGCAAGAATCGTGACAAATCTCGTGTTTTCCTGGGAGATCAGATAGATGACCGCGACAAAGGCGAGGATGGTTACCGAAAGAGCGGCCTCCTCGTAGTAGTTCATGGTTCCGTTGTAGGCATTGCCGCATCCCATCGTATTGACGGAGAAAACCCGGGCGAGGAGAGTAAAAAGCTCGCGGGGCTTCATCAGCTGGATGCGGGCGCCGAGTACGCTGAAGGAATCCGTCCGCCCCGACGAAGCGAAGCCGCCGATGGAGGGAACAAGCGAAAACAGCGCAAGAGCTGCGGCAAATACGGCGGCGCCGAGAATCTCAAGCCCGCTGACGAAAAACGCGGTAACCGTTCTCATCTCCGCGATCGAGTAGAAGATCAGGAACGCGAGGACAAAGAACGCCGACATATAGCAGTAATAGTAGTTCGTGAGAAGAAACAGGGCAAGTGAAACAGAAAGCAGAAGACACCGTCTCACGGTAGGTTTCATGATGACGGGAAGAAGAGCTGCCATAACGACCGTGAACATGGCCATGCAGCTTCCGGTGGTCAGGTTCTGGCTCCAGAGAGTGACGTAGCCTGAAAAAGACCACGCGAGGGACGCGAAAAGAGCCGAAGTGCCGTGATCGAGAAGTCTCCGGAAGAAAAACCAGGAAAACAGGGCGGTCACGTTGGTCTGAATCAGCAGCTCGACCGTAAGGCCGAGGGGAAGACGGCTGTCCGTAAAGAAAAGAAGCGGGAGCTTCATCGGATTCAGATATTTCAGGAGATAGGCTGTTGTGGATGCCCCGAGCCCGTTTGTGATGCTGTATCCGGAAAAATCATGGAATGACAGAAGCCTTTGCAGCATCGCGATAATCGGATAGCTGGAATTAAGACCGTCGGATCCTATATCTGAATACAGGTATACCGCTTCTCCGGTCAGAAATCGCCAGTAAAGCGCGGCAAAGACGGCATTTGCCAGAAAAAGGATGACGATGCCGCCGAACCTTCTGTTGAATTTTTCCATAGTGCCTCCGGAATCGCTGTTTATTAATTATAGAATGAAAGAATTCCGCTGATAACCTTCTCCCGGTCGCCGGCGGAAAGGCCGTAGTAGAGAGGAAGTCTCAGCAGCCTCTCGCTTTCCTTCGTCGTGTATCTGTCCTCGCCGTGAAAACGGCCGAATTTGAGTCCCGCAGGCGAGGAATGGAGAGGAATGTAATGAAATACCGCAAGGACGCCGCACTCGCGCAGATGGGCAATCAGCCGCGTTCTCTCGTCAAGATCCGCAGTTTTGATGTAGTACATGTGCGCGTTATGGACGCAGCCGTCCGGAATATGAGGGATTTCAATCCTCCCCTCCGAAGCGAGGGGTGAGAGCGCTTCGTTGTACGCGTTCCAGGTGTCCATCCGGTTGTCATGGATTTTTTCGTATTCAAGAAGCTCCGCCCAGAGATACGCCGCGTTGATGTCGGAGGGAAGATAGGAAGAACCGTAGTCCTGCCAGGTATACTTGTCGATCTGTCCCCTGAAAAATCTGCTGCGGTCGGTTCCCTTCTCACGGTAGATTTCCGCTTTATCCCGGTAAGCGAGATCAGGCAGCAGCAGAGCTCCGCCTTCTCCCATGGAAAAGTTCTTGGTCTCATGAAATGAAAAGCAGTTGAAATCGCCGATGGTGCCGAGAAAACGTCCGTGATAGGTAGAACCGAACGCCTGGGCTGCGTCCTCGACGACGAACAGTCCGCGGCGGCGGGCGATCTCGAGGATCGTATCCATCTCGCAGGCGACTCCTGCGTAGTGAACGACCACAATCGCCTTCGTGCGGTCCGTGACGGCGTCTTCTATAAGCTTTTCGTCGATGTTCATGGTATCCGGCCGGATATCGACAAAGACGAGCTTCGCCCCCCGGAGGGCAAATGCGTCCGCGGTGGAGCAGAATGTATAGGACGGCAGAATTACCTCGTCGCCCGGAGATATGCCGCAGAGAAGGGCGCTCATCTCAAGAGCGGCGGTGCCGGAGGTTGTCAGATAGGAAGCTGGTACGCCGAAACGCTCGTTCATCCACTGCTGGCAGTTTTTCGTGAACTGGCCGTCTCCGCAGATTTTCCGGGACAGGGCAGCCTGCTTCATATATTCAGGTTCGGTGCCGACAAAGGGCGGCAGATTAAAATCGATCATGGTGTCAACCTCCGTACTTCTGCAATATTATAAAGGATTATACGGTCTTCTTCAAGGGTGTCAAAGCCATTGACGATATGCGGAAAAGGTTATAGGATAAACGGGAGTGGCTCTGAAAAAGCAGAGTGTTCCGGAGGTATTTATGAAGAATCCCGTCCTTGTCACTCCGATTACGGAAATAGAGTGGCCTGAGGCTGCGGGAAACCGCATTTATCTGAAAAGAGACGACCTGCAGCCGTATTCGCTGGGAGGAAACAAGGTCCGGATCGCCTGGGAGTTTCTTGCGGATCTGCATGATAAAGGATGCAGCGCGATGCTGATGTACGGCGACCTGCGGTCGAATCTCTGCCGGATTTTAGCCGGCATGTGCCGCGCCGACGGCATTCCCGCGAAAATGATCGCTACGGAGGAAAACCGCGCGGACAGCTTCACAGGATTCAACGAAACGATTACAGCCATGTTCGATATCCCGGTGAGGACTGTGGAGAAGGACAGGATCGCGGAAGCCGTGGACGAAGAGATGAATGGCTTCCGGGCATGCGGCCTGAAACCGTATTATATCTACGGAAACCGCTTCGGAACCGGAAATGAGGGAGTCGCGGCCAGGGCTTACGCGAAGGCGTACGCCGAAATCATATCTTATGAACGGGAGACGGGCCTTCATTTCGACCTGATTGCTGTGCCCGCCGGCACGGGAGCTACGCTCGGCGGCATGATCGCGGGAGCTTATGAGTGCGGCGACGCGGACCGGCTGCTCGGATTTTCGATTTCCTCAAGAAGCAGGGAGCGGGCCCTCAGGATCCTTAAAGAAACTGCGTGCGGTTACTTTGAAGGCCGGGGGCTTCATGCGGATCCCCGCGGTATCGAAGAACGGATCCATCTCCTTACGGAGTATAATCTCGGCGGCTATGGGAAAATCGACGCGCGCGTTTATGAATGCGTGAAGAAGATGATGCTCGTCAATTCGGTTGCCATGGCGCCCGAGTATTCCGGAAAGGCATTTCTCGGACTTACCGATTTTATAACAGAAAAAAATATCAGAAATAAAAACATTCTCTTTCTGCATACCGGCGGTCTGCCCCTCTTTTTCGACAGTCTTTTGCGCATGCAGAACCAGAAGGAGTAAAGATGCTGATTTCAATCATCATACCCTGCTATAACTCCGAGCATATGATCGGAAATGTCGTCGAGCTGGTCCGCAGCGAGTTCGGATCCGAAGAGCTCACCGGCTACGAATGCGAGTTCATCCTCGTCAATGACTGTTCTTCCGACGGCACATACGACGCGATCGTTCAGCTGTCCCGCAAATATCCGGAGGTGAAAGGCATCAGCCTCATGCGGAATTTCGGCCAGCACAACGCGCTCATGTGCGGGCTTAACTACGCCTCCGGTGACTACTGCATCGGAATGGACGACGATCTTCAGACACATCCCTCACAGCTTCCAAAGATCATCCGGAAGATGGAAGAGGGATATGATATTGTATACGGAGTATATAAAAAGAGCACGAATAAAGCTGCAAAACGGCTGACCAGCAGGCTCAATAAAATAACGTCGGGCATACTGCTCGGAAGGCCGAAGAGCATCCAGTCAAGCAATTTCTGGATGATCACGAAAAGCGTGCGGGACCAGGTGATTCTTTACAAGAATTACAATCCTTACGTTGACGGCATTTTCTTCCGCTGTTCCCATAACATCGGAAATGTGGAAATCGACCACCACATAAGGGCGGAGGGCGAATCGGGATATACGCTTAAGAAGCTGCTTTCACTGTGGATGGCCTACTGGAATTTTTCGGTGGTCCCCTTAAGAGCCGCCTCCGTGATCGGCGGAATCACATCAGCCGCCGGCTTTATTGCGGCTGTCGTCATCGTGATTCACAAGCTGATGGATCCGACGACGACCATCGGATGGTCCTCGCTGGTCTGTATTCTGCTCATTTTCTTCGGACTGGTTCTTCTGGTCCTCGGAATTATCGGAGAATATATCGGGGATATCGTATTATCCATTAATTCGACGCCCCAGTACATTATCCGTGACAAGGTGAATTTATGAATAGTAAGCGACTGATGATTCTTGGCGCCGGACATTATCAGGTGCCGCTGATCAGAAAGGCTCAGGAAATGGGCCTTTATACCATTGTTGTGAGCCGGAAAGGCCTGTATCCGGGATTCCGCATTGCGGATAAGATTTATGAAATCGACACAAAGGATACGGAAGCGATCCTGAAAGCCGCGAAGGAAGAGCGGATCGACGGGATTACCACAGCCGGAACCGACGTGGCCGTTAAAGCGATCGGCCGGGTCTGCGACGAGCTCGGACTTACGGGACTTTCAGCAAAGGCCGCTGACATCGTAACTGATAAGGCGAAGATGAAAGAGGCGTTCCGCGGCAGGGTCTCCACCAGCGATTTCCGCGTGGTGAGGACGCTTTCGGAGGCAAAGGAGGCCGCCCGTGAAATAGGATATCCCGTCATGGTCAAGGCCTGCGACGTATCCGGCAGCCGGGGAGTAACCAAAGCCGGGACGGAAGAGGCTGTGGAAGCGGCCTTCGGAAGCGCAGTGCGGGCGTCCGGGACGGATCATTTTATCGTTGAGAAATTTGAAGAGGGCGAAGAAATCGGTCTCGACGCTTTTGTAAGCGGAGGAAAGATCTGCTTTTTCGCTCCCCACAGGAAGATTAACAGGCAGGTCGGAAATGTCACCGTACCGGTAGGCCATTCATTTCCCTGCGGAATCGGGCCGGAACTTACGGACCGTATACGCGCGGAACTTGAAAAGATTATCTCGGCCACCGGGATGGATAACTGCGCCGTGAACTGTGATCTGATGATCCGGCCGGACGGATCGGTATCCGTGCTTGAAGCCGGCGGCAGGTGCGGAGCCACCTGTATTCCCGAACTGATCGAAATGCATACGGGGATCGATTATTACAGCCTTCTGATCCGCGCAGCTCTCGGCATGGAAGTAAAACCCGAGCCGGACAGGGCCGTGCCCTGCACCGCAAGACTCATCTTCAGCATGACGGACGGCTATATACGCGATATCGACAGAGAAGCGATCCGGCATCTCAGATCCGGAGGCGCGGAGGTGAGCCTCGATTTCGGAATCGGCGACCATGTTTTTTCGCTTCATGACGGCACAGACCGGATCGGCGAGGTAATCATCGCGGATGCCGGCGCGGACGAAGCGGAGCGTATTGCCGAGGCGGCAAGACAGGCCGTGACAATTGAACCGGAACGGGAGCTTTTGCCGGGGCAGAAGAAAAAGAAGATCATGATGCTCGGCGGAAATTTCTTTCAGATGACCGCAACCATCGCGGCGAAGAAAGCAGGCTACCATGTCATAAGCGTCGATTATCTCCCGGATAATCCGGCGCACCGGTATGCCGACGAGTATTACAATATCAGCACGCTGGACAGGGAAAAGGTCCTTGAAAAAGCCAGGGAACTCGAAATCGACGGCATCGTATCCTATGCCTCCGACGTTTCCGCGCCGACAGCGGCTTATGTGGCGGAGGCGCTGGGGCTGCCGACGAATCCCTATGAATCGGTCAATATCCTGACGCACAAAAATCTGTTTCGCAGATTTCTTAAGGAAAACGGGTTCCCGATGCCGAAGGGCAGCAGCTTCAAAAACCGCGAGGATGCGAGGGCGTTCCTTTCTGAGCTTCGCCTGCCGGCTATGATCAAGCCGGTGGATTCGTCGGGAAGCAAGGGGGTCATAAGGATCGAGGATGCCTCGATGTTCGACGAAGCATTCGACGAAGCGATGAGTTATTCATTTTCAAAGGAAGTTATCCTTGAGGAATTCATCGTAAAGACCGGCTGCCAGATGGACGGAGATATCTTTGTCGACGGCGGGAAGATTGTTTTCTGGGGCTTATGCGACCAGCATCATGATCCGGAGTGTTCGCTGTACGCGCCGACGGGCTTAAGCTTTCCCGCAACCATGCCGGAGAGTATTGAACGGCGCGCGAGGGAGCAGCTTGAGAGGATTCTGTCCCTCCTCGGAATGAAGATGGGCGGCTACAACATAGAGTATATCGCCGGAGAAGACGGAGAGGTTTATATCCTTGAGATCGGTCCGAGAAACGGCGGCAATCTGATACCGGACGTCATCCGGGAGGCCTGCGACGTGGATATGGCGGACGCCACCGTGCGCCAGGCAGTCGGTGATCCGATCATCTCCATTCGTCAGAAAAAGCCGTGGCAGTGCGCGTCTTCGCTGATCGTGCATTCGGCAAAAGACGGCATTTACCGGGGAATAGAGATCGATCCGGAAATGCAGAAACACATCGTGATGAAGAAAATGTTCGTCCGGGAAGGTGAGCGTGTGAGCCGTTTCAGGAATGCTGCCTTCGGCATCGGGGCGATGATTCTCAGGTTCGACGATATAGAATCCCTTATTGCGATGACAGATAAGATCAGCAGTTATATCAGGGTGGTTACGGAATGAACGGGCAGAGCGGAAAACATGAAATTTCAGGGCCGAAAGGTCTTTTGTCGGTCATCGGCATTCAGGCGGCGGTCGTGGTCTTCACATTGTCCTCCGTGTGCTCCAAGATGGCGGGCAGTCATACGGGCAGCATAGAACTTTTCGGCCGCACGATCAGGGGACTCAGCCGGACAGGGTATATGTGGCTGTTTCTTGAGCTTTTGTGCCTCGGGGTTTATGCGATACTGTGGCAGCAGATCATCAAGAAATACGATCTGTCAATTGCCTATGCCAACAGGGCGTTCGCCATTTTCTGGACGGCGCTCTGGAGTGTGGTGATCTTCGGGGAATCGCTGAGGCCTGCAGGGGTGATCGGTATCCTTCTGGTATTTTGCGGAATATTTACGGTGAATTCAGATGTCAAATAGTTGGAATCCGTGGGTTCTTCTCTTTCTGGCGGCCTCTCTGATCGCGGCGTTTTCACAGATGCTGCTGAAAAAGAGCGCGTCGGAGCCTCACGAAAACATTATTAAAGAATATTTGAACTTTAAGGTGATTGCCGGCTACGGCATGATGTTCGCAAGCATGCTCGTCTGTGTGTATGCCTACAGCCGCCAGGTCAGTATGCAGAGCGGCGCGGTCATGGACGCATTCGGAAATATATGGATCATGATCTTAAGCTTCCTGACGTTCAGGGAGCCGATCACGAAGCGGAAGATTCTGGGAAATTCCCTTATCATCGCGGGCATCGTCGTATTTAACCTGTTCTGAGCCGGTATGGAGAAAACGATGAAGAAAGTGATGATTCTCGGGGCGGGTTATACACAGGCGCCCCTTTATGAAGCTGCCCGGCGGATCGGAGTCAGAACCGTCGCGGTCAGCATACCCGGCGACTATCCCTGCTTCCATCTGGCGGATGAGGTATCCTATACGGACATAACCGATGCCGACGCCGTAATCCGCGAGGGAAGAAGGCTTCACGCTGACGGAGTAACCTCCTGCGGACTGGATCTTATGATGTCCGTCATCGGTCCCGTGACGGAGGCCCTGAAAGTTCCGGGACCTCCTGCCGAAGCGTCTTTACTTGCATCCGACAAGCTGCGCATGAAGGAGGCCTTTGCAAAGGGCGGAGTAAGAACCGCGGCTTTCGTGCGCGCGCAATCCCAAAAAGACGTTGAGACTGCGGCGGAGACGATGCGCTTTCCTCTGATGGTAAAGGCCGTCGATCAGAACGGCAGCAGGGGGATCTTCCGCTGCGATACGCCGGAAGAAGCGCTCCGCGCATTTGAACTTGCGCGCAGCGTATCACGCAGGGATTATATCGTCGTTGAGGAGTTCATCGCCGGAAGCCTGGCAGGGGCAGAAGGGATGATACAAAACGGAGAATTCCTTTTTCTTATGCCGAATGATACCGAGACATTCCGCGGTACGACGGATATCCCGGTGGGTCACGTATTTCCGCTTGCCAACAGCGATTATAAAGCGGATATCGAGGAACAGGTGAGAAAGGCCGCAGCGGCCTTAAGGCTCGACAACTGTCCTTTCAACTGCGACCTCATTCTGGGGGAAGACGGCGTTTACGTGATCGAGATGACCGGACGCTCCGGCGCCAACGGTCTCATGGAGCTTGCAGGAATCTTCTGCGGCGTGGATTATTATGAGATGATCATCCGCCTGTCTCTGGGAGAAGATCTCAGGCCGTATTTTGCAAATCAGGGAAAGGCGGCAGCGGTTTCGCACATCCTTAAATCGCCGGTGACCGGGCGTCTTGCCGGGATCGGAGGAGCGGACGGGCCTCAAACCCCGGATGTTTCGGCAGAGTTTAACGTAAGCGCCGGGGACGAGATCCGCGCTTACACCAACTGCGCCGACAGAATCGGCCAGATCATCGCGGCCGCTTCGAACAGGGCGGACGCGGAACGCGTCGTCAGGGAAATGACAGACAGACTTTATCTTATGGTGGAGGTAAACGAGGGTGCTGGTGTCAATCGTTATCCCGTGTTATAACTCGGAGCACACAATCGGAAAAGTGGTGGAGCTCACCACAGAAGAGTTCCGCCGCATGCCGGAGTACGAGTGTGAATTTATCCTCGTCAACGACTATTCGCATGACGGCACTTACGAAGAGATAAAACGCCTGGCCGAAAAATATCCGAATGTGACCGGCGTGAATCTCGCGAAAAATTTCGGGCAGCACGCGGCAATCATGGCGGGGCTTCAGTATGTAAGAGGCGGGATGATTATCGGCATGGACGACGACCTGCAGACGCATCCCACACAGATTCCAAAGCTGCTCGCCGCCGCGGATCAGGGATATGACGTGGTTTTCGGGCACTTCAGAAAGAAGGCTGCCGGGCCGTGGAAGATTTTCCTTTCGAATGTGGGAGATTTTTTCCTCGATCACATGGTCGACATGCCGAAAGGGGTTCACATGAACAACTTCTGGGCGGCCAGACGGTACGTGATCGACCAGGTCCGCGAATACAAGGGATGCGATGCGTTCATCCAGCTTCTGTTCTTCAGAACGACCCACAACATGACGAATGTGGAGATCGAGCATTTTAAAAGAGAAGAGGGAAAGTCGAACTATACGTTCAGGAAAGGCCTCAGGCATTTCCTCACCGTTATTGATTATTCGATCGTGCCGCTTCGCATTTCCAGCGTACTCGGCGTGCTTTTCAGCCTGATCGGCCTGATTTCTGCGATCGCCGTTATCGTCAACAAGCTGGTGAGGCCGGATGTGGCGATCGGCTGGTCCTCACTTATGTGCGTCATGCTGATCCTGTTCGGCTTCATGTTCCTCATTCTCGGAATCATCGGGGAATACGTGGGAAAGTCCGTGCTGACCATGAACGAGACTCCTCTTTATGTGGTCCGTGAAACGACAGAAAAAAACCGCTCCGAAAAGGAGCGGTCTCCGGAAATTCAGAAGTGATACCTGACCAGCTTCAGAACGCCGTCGCCGATGTCTTCGACATCGGCTTTTACTTTTCTGTCTGAAATGCTGTTCAGATAGGAAAGCGTCGGTTCCGGCTTGTCGGTCAGCATATAATACCCCTCTTCCGTAAGGAGGCTTGAAATCAGGTTGTCGGGATCGCTGAATTTCAGATTTTCGAGGATCCGGTAGTATCTTGGCGTAAAGCTGTCCCAGCTTCCCGAGCGGATCACGTGGCTGTAATCATCGATGGTCGTGATTTCGCTGATCGGATGCCCGTAGTAATACATTCGCGCAAATGCGTAGCTTTCGGCGAGATAGACCCGGTCCGGATGCGAACGGACTTCCTCAAGCGCAGCCTGGGATGAGACGTTGATTTTCGGATCGCGCAGCGTGATTACCGACTGGTTGTATCCCGTGATAAAGTGTGAAACCGAAAGCAGAAGCATAACCGTAAGCGCAGCCCCTCCGGCAATCCGCACTGCGCGTAAGGCTGGGTTTTCCGCGGATACGGTTTCTCTTAAGCGTGACCTCGTCATAAGCAGAATCCCGTAGATTGCCAGCATGGACAGAGGAACCGATACCCGCAGAAGGAAACGCATGCGGATAAGACAAAGCGCCAGAATGACGGCCGTAAGGAGCAGGCATTCGCCAAGAGCGATAATAATCCGGTACTTTCTGTCGATGAAAAGAAAGAGCGCGAAAATGAAAAACGGGATTATGAGCACATAATAATTCGGCTTCGTCGAAAGAGTCACCTTAGTGAACGCTTTGCGCCATGCGTTGGAATAAATGTTGCTTTGGACCATGCCGATCTCAAGCAGCTTCCGCTCCGAAAAGACCTTCTTTTCTCCGAAGGACCAGCGGTACAGCAGGGAGTATTCCTGTCTCGAGAAATCGATCTCCTTAAACCCTTCCTCAAGCACGTCGTAGCCGACACCCGGATAATCGAGAACCGTCGAGCGCGCGCGGTTCCACGTGCGGTAAGCGCTCCAGCCGTCGCCGCGGTAGGCCTTCTGCTCCCAGATCCGCATTCCGTAGAGACAGCCTACGGAGAGAACCGCTGTAAGGAACAGCAGGCATATATTGCGGAGAAACATCCTGCGCTTCTCCTTTTCCCTCATAAAGACGGCAAGCGCGTACACGGCCAGAGGAAATGCCATGATCATGCCGGGAATCAGCGTGTCGTTCCTTACGACATAGCCCCAGAGCATGAGCAGTGCCCCCGGAATCATGTATTTAACGGGACGCGATTCGAAAAAGGACGCAAAGAGAAGCGCCGAACCCGCGCCGACCGCCAGAAATCCCGCAACGGTGAAGGTGAAAAAGTAAGGAATGACGGATGCGTTCAGGATCAGCGAGACGGCGAAGGCAACCGGGTTTTCGCTGAACTTCTGCAGCAGGTAGTGGTAAACCGCAAATGACACGATGACGGTTGCCGCAAGAAGCACCGCGTACCAGTTTACCTCTTTTGTGATCCCGTAAAGGAACTTCGTCAGGGTTCCGAAAAGAATTCTGGGGAAGATCAGGTGATCGCTGAATTCCTCGCCGTAGGAGCCGTTTGCGATGTAATTCATGAGGTAGTCGTCCCCGTACATGTAATACACCTTCATGCAGAAGAAGGGGATGACGGAAATCACTGCCGACAGAAGAAGGCAGAACGGGAAAGAAGCCGCTGCTTTCCGTGCGGAGCTGCGGCTCTTAAGATCCTTTTGCTGTTCTCCGATTTCAAAACTGACTTCGGGCGTGCGGACGGTCATTTAGCTGTTTCCTTTGATGAATCGTTGATGATGACTGCGATGAGCTCAAGCACTTCGTCGGAGCGGTTCGCGATGCCGTGGCTTTCACCCGGAGCGCAGATCGTTACGTCGCCTTCGCTGACCGGGACCATGGTTCCGTTATCGTCATAAATCCCGTTTCCCTTAAGGATATAAAAGAGCTCGGATTCACCCTCGTGTGGATGCGCCCCGATGCTGCATCCGGGATTCAGCGTGATTCTGCCGAACAGCCGGCCGCTTTCGCAAAGCTCCGCATTTGAAAGGACGAAATTGGTGATGATGACGGTTCCGTCGCCTCCGCGCATATGCTCGCGCAATTCAATGCCGCAATCACTTTTTCTTCTGATCATGGAAACACCTCCGCATAAGATCATACGTTTTTCACTATTATAACTGGAGAAGAAGGGTTTTGCTACCGGAACATTCGTCCGCGTAAAGCCTCGCAAACGAGCGAGAGGGCAAGGTTGCAAACGATATTTAACGATGTTATAATCTTTCGTGACTATAAGTTAAGATGGGAGATAGTATGCGCACGTATCTCGTGACAGGCGGAGCCGGGTTCATCGGCTCGAATTACATTCACTATATTATCGGCAGGTATGGCGATTCGATCCGCGTAATCAACGTGGACAGTCTTACCTATGCGGGAAATCCGGAGAATCTTGCGGATATTGAAAAAAGAAGCAATTATACATTTGTCCACGCCGACATCTGCGATGCAGAGGCGATGCGGAAGCTGTTTCTTGAAAATGATATCAACCGGGTGGTGCACTTCGCGGCGGAGAGCCACGTGGACAGGAGCATCCGGAACCCGGACGTTTTCGTAAAGACCAACGTTCTCGGAACGCTGAACCTCCTGAACGCCGCCAGAGCGGCCTGGGAGCAGCCGGACGGGAGCTATCCCGACGACCATAAATTCCTTCATGTATCGACGGATGAGGTTTACGGCTCCCTGTCTGAGCCGGATACCTATTTCTACGAGACTACAAAATACGATCCGCACAGTCCGTATTCGGCGTCGAAGGCTTCTTCAGACTTTATGGTGAAGGCCTATATGGATACCTACGGGTTCCCTGCGAATATTACAAACTGCAGCAATAATTACGGACCGTATCAGTTCCCGGAGAAGCTGATCCCTCTCATGATCAATAACGCGCTGGCGGGAAAGCCCATGCCGGTATACGGGGACGGACTCAATATCAGGGACTGGCTTTACGTGGAGGATCACTGCAGGGGCATCGATCTTGTGCAGGAGAAGGGAAAGCTCTTCGAAACCTACAATATCGGCGGCCACAATGAGCGCTGCAATATCGATATCGTAAAGACGATCATCAGCACGCTTCGTGAGATTCTTCCGGATGATGACCCGAGAAAAGCTCATATCTCCGAGGATCTGATCACCTATGTCGAGGACCGGAAGGGTCACGACAGGCGTTACGCCATCGCTCCGGACAAGATCAAAGCCGAAACCGGGTGGTATCCCGAGACGGCGTTTGAGGACGGAATCCGGAAGACGATCCGGTGGTATCTTGAAAATGAAGCCTGGATGGAGCATGTGACGTCCGGCGCTTATCAGCAGTACTATAAAGAAATGTACGGAGCATAACGGATGAAGGGGATTATACTAGCAGGGGGCAGCGGCACCAGGCTTTACCCTCTGACCAAGGCGGTCAGCAAGCAGATGATGCCCGTCTATGACAAGCCGATGATCTATTATCCGCTGTCGACGCTGATGCTCGCCGGAATCCGCGAGGTCCTGATTATCTCGACTCCGCGCGACCTGCCGGCGTTTGAGGAGCTGTTCGGTGATGGGAGCCAGCTCGGCATGAGCTTCTCCTATGCGGTACAGGAACATCCGAACGGGCTTGCCGAGGCCTTCCTGATCGGTGAGGAATTCATCGGGAATGACCGCGTGGCGCTGGTACTGGGCGACAATATTTTCTATGGACAGAGTTTTTCGCGGGTTCTGAAGGAAGCCGCCTCCAGACAGAGCGGAGCGACGATCTTCGGTTATTATGTCAAGGACCCGCGTGAATACGGCGTCGTGGAATTTGACAGTGACGGAAAGGCCATTTCGATCGAAGAGAAGCCGGAACATCCGAAGTCAAAATATGCGGTGCCGGGACTTTACTTCTATGACAACGACGTGGTCGGAATCGCGAAGAGCATAAAGCCCTCCGCGAGAGGCGAACTGGAAATAACGTCAGTCAATAATACGTATCTTAAGCGCGGGGATCTTTATGTCGAGACGCTCGGAAGGGGTTTCGCGTGGCTGGATACGGGGAGCCACGATATGCTGCTTGATGCCGCGGATTTTGTCTCCGCTTTCCAGAAAAGGCAGGGACTTTACATTTCGTGCATTGAGGAAATCGCTTATAAAATGGGATTCATCGACAGGGATCAGCTGGTTGTCCTCGCGCAGCCGCTGCTGAAAACCGCTTACGGTCAGTACCTGATGGATATAGCGGAAGGACTCTGATAGTCGGAAAAATCACTTGGGAAGAATGCGGAAATGGGAAAACTTACAGTTGAAACGTGTGAAATAGAAGGACTCCGGACGATCATCCCGGCTCTTTACGGTGACCGGCGGGGCTATTTCATGGAGACATACAATTACAACGACTTCCGGGAAATCGGAATAGACGGGGTGTTCGTGCAGGATAATCAGTCGTCGAGTACGAGGGGTGTACTTCGGGGACTTCATTTCCAGATCAAATATCCGCAGGATAAGCTGGTCAGGGTCGTCAAGGGCGAAGTGTTTGACGTCGCCGTTGATTTGCGGGAAGGATCAAAGACTTACGGAAAATGGCACGGAGTGAGGCTGTCGGCGGAAAACAAGAAGCAGTTTTATATTCCGCGCGGGTTCGCCCATGGCTTTTACGTTCTCTCCGAGACGGCGGAATTTGCGTATAAATGCACCGATTTCTATCATGCGAATGACGAAGGCGGCCTGATCTGGAATGATACCGATATCGCGATCGACTGGCCGCTTCTCAAGGATGTTCCGCTGACGCTTTCAGACAAGGATACCCGCTGGGGCAGCTTCAGGGAATATAACGAGGCACATTCCCGAATGGGGAACTGATTTTTATGGCGGACAAAAATAAACAGAATAGGCCGCTTCT
>CADBRO010000305.1 GCA_902797075.1 uncultured Lachnospiraceae bacterium | reverse complement strand
TGCCGTCCGCCGAAGCGCAGACGTGTATGATGACGGCCAAGGTTAATTAAGAAGCAAGTGCCGGCATCGCCGGTGTGACGTTATACTTTACTGATAGGTAAGTTACCATTAGGAGGTTGCTAAAAAATGGCAGTTAACAGAGTACCTGTTCTCAAGAGATGCAGAGCTCTCGGAATTGAGCCGCAGTTTCTTGGTATTGATAAGAAATCCAGAAGAGAACTGAAAAGATCAGGCCGTAAGGTATCCGAATACGGCCAGCAGCTTCGCGAAAAGCAGAAAGCGAAGTTCATCTACGGTGTGCTTGAAAAGCCGTTCCGTAACTATTATGAAAAAGCAGACCGCATGAGCGGTATGGCAGGCGAGAACCTGATGCGTATGCTCGAGCTTCGTCTCGACAACGTTATCTTCAGACTCGGCTTCGCAAGAACAAGACGTGAAGCACGCCAGATCGTCGATCACAAGCATGTACTTGTGAACGGCAAGCGCGTGAACATCCCGTCTTATCAGGTTAAGGCCGGCGATAAGATCGAGATCGCGGAAAACAAGAAATCCTCTGCGAGATATAAAGCAGAAAACGGAATCCTTGCGGCAACCGCAGGAAGAACCGTTCCGGAATGGCTTGAAGCGGACAGCGAGAAGCTTGAGGGTATCGTCAAGGATGTCCCGGCAAGAGAAGCGATCGATGTTCCGGTCAACGAGATGCTTATCGTCGAGTTGTACAGCAAGTAATAACTGATCCTTATTTAGGGAGGAAAATACGTGTTTGATTTTAACAAGCCGAAAATTGTAATTGACGAACTGTCTTCCGACAAGAAATTCGGCCGGTTTGTTGTCGAACCGCTGGAAAGAGGTTACGGTACGACCCTCGGAAATTCCCTCCGCAGGATCATGCTGTCATCCCTCCCGGGCGCGGCGATCAGCCAGGTAAAGATCGATGGAGTCCTTCACGAGTTTAATCCGATTCCGGGTGTGAAGGAGGACGTCTCTGAGATCATCATGAATCTCAAGAGCCTTGCGATCCGAAACAACTCCAGTACAGATGAGCCGAAGACTGCCTATATCGAGTTTGAAGGTGAAGGCGTGGTCAGAGCATCGGATATCCAGGTGGATTCCGACATCGAGATCATGAATCCGGATCAGGTCATCGCAACGCTTGACGGCGGCGCTGACTGCAAACTCAACATGGAAATGACGATTACAAAAGGCAGAGGATATGTAAGCGCCGACAAGGGAAAATCCGATGACCAGCCGATCGGCGTCATCGCGGTCGACGCGATTTATACTCCTGTCGATCGTGTAAACATGAGCGTTGAGAACACGCGAGTCGGACAGCAGACTGACTTTGACAAGCTCACGCTTGACGTGTGGACGCGCGGCACCGTAAGTCCGGAAGAGGCGGTAAGCCTCGCAGCCAAAGTACTCAGTGAGCATCTGAAGCTGTTCGTGGACCTGACGGAGAAGGCGCAGAGCGCTGAAATCATGATCGAGCCTGAAGAAAGCGGCAAGAATGTAACGCTGCAGATGAACATCGACGAGCTCGAGCTTTCTGTGCGTTCCTACAACTGCCTCAAGAGGGCAGGAATCAACACCGTTGAGGAACTTTGCAACAAGACCTCCGAGGATATGATGAAGGTCAGGAATCTCGGAAGAAAGTCTCTTGAAGAAGTCCTCGCGAAACTGAAAGAACTCGGACTTGCCCTTAAGCCGAGCGAAGACTGATTAGTATACCAATAACCAATTACGCGGGTTTTCACGCTCCGTCAGTAAGTCCGAAGAGCATGCCGGAAGCGAGCCGCAAGAAGGAGGAATTCGCACCATGTCAGGTTACAGAAAACTCAGCAGAAACGCTGCTCAGAGAAAGGCTCTCTTAAGAAGCCAGGTTACCAGCTTCCTGTATCACGGCCGTATGATCACAACGGAATCCAAGGCCAAGGAAGTTGCCAAGATCGCTGAAGGTCTGATCGCCCTCGCGGTTAAGGAAAAGGATAACTTTGAAGACGTTACCGTTACATGCAAGGTTCCGCGCAAGGATGCGGAAGGCAAGCGTGTGAAGGAAGAGAAGGACGGAAGAAAGGTCGCTGTCTTTGACGAAGTCGAGAAGCAGATCCGCAAGGACAACCCGTCCAGACTTCATGCAAGAAGACAGATGAACAAGGTGTTCTATCCGGTCGTCGAGGTTCCGAAGGCAGGCAAGGGCCGCAAGAAGGGAACAAAGAAGATCGATATGGCACAGAAGATGTTCGACGAGATCGCTCCGAAGTACGTGAACAGAAACGGCGGATATACCCGTATCGTGAAGATCGCGCAGCGTCCGGGCGACGGCGCCATGAAGGTTCTTCTTGAGCTTGTATAAGAGATCTTAAGTTAACAAAAGGGAAACCGGAACGCTCCGGTTTCCTTTTTTCATTTGTGTTTCTTTTGGGAGCAATTTGATTTATAATATCGCTGTATGGTCGTTTTTATAGGAGATCAAACAAATGCTGAGGTTTTCTACCGTTCTTCTCTCGGGAATCCTGGCTGCTTCCATTAATACGGCAATACCGGGAATAGAGCTCCCGGACCCGTTCGCATCTCCCGGCGAGGTGCTGCGGATCTACGGTTACGACAGGACAGCGGAGAAGCTGCTTGACGACTACTACCCGGACTATGTGCCCGACGGAGGCTTCAGGGAAAAAGAAGAAGGCATTTCGGTGAGATACGGGAATATCGGCGAGACCCGGGTTATCTTCACCGTAGTTGAAGACGGCATGGAGCACTATGAAGCTTATCTCGACAGTGTTCTGCTGCATGGAGAGGATACGCCGCCAGATGAGACGGCGGATCTTTTTATGCTTGCGGGAGAGGAACTGGGGAAATACTGCAGTGCGGAAGCGGACGTAGCGCTTCCTCTCACCGAGTCATCATTTGCAGAGCTGTTTGAGAATCAATATCCCATGGTAAGGGACGCCGCATCTGACGAGGACGGAGCATTAAGAGCAGCGACGATGCAGGTGCCCTGCGGAGCCATGCTCTACAGGCGGTCCTATGCGAAAGAGGTATTCGGAACCGATGATCCCGACGAGATAGGGAAAATGGCTGCCGATGCCGGGAATCTGACAGAGATGGCGGAAAAGCTGAAAGAACACGGTATTTCGTTTGCGGCGGGTCCGGAGGAGACCTATGACGTATTTCTTTCGGGAGCGGGACCGTGGGTCGATGAGAACGGAACCATCACGATCAGCAGCAAAGCCGGGGAATGGGTTCGTTGTATGGCGGATCTTTCCGCGAAGGGCTGTATCGGCAGCGCGAGGCGGGGATCGCCGGAATGGAAAGAGGCGCTTGCTTCTGATTCCGGCGTGTTCGCATTTTTCATGACGTCTCCTGAAGCGGTCCGCCATCTGTCCGGAAACGATGAGGCGCCTGATGACGTCTCCTACGGCGACTGGGCCGTCTGCCGGGGACCGGGAGCATTTATCCGGGGTGGGACCTATATAGCAGCCTCAAGCGACACAGACAACAGGGAGCTGGCGGAAGATATCATCCGCACACTCACTCTGGACTTAGAGGTTCTGCGCCGTTATACGCTGGATACCGGCGAAATGGCGAACAACAGGCAGGTCATGGATGAACTCGCCAAAGAGGCCTCATACGGCAGTGCGCTGTACGGCGGACAAAACGACATCGCCGTATTCGCAGCGGCAGCGGACAGCTTGTCCTATGCGGAGCGCTCGCCTTATGACAGCGCGCTTGAGAGCATCTTTCTTTCATCGTATCTGCCGTATTTTGGCGGCGGAACGGAAGAGAGCGCTGCACTTTCGGATTTTTACGGAGCGGTACTTGAGAGGTATCCGTTCCTCTCAGACAGGTAAGGGAGGTAACCAATGAACGAAAACCGTGGAGGATCAGATCCGCGCGGAGGAAATAACGGCAACCGGAACCGGCAGTCCCTGCTGATTCTGCTTGTCTGCGTGCTGATCAGTATGCTCTGCATGAGTCTCTTTTCGGGGCTTATGAGCGATTCCTCGTCGAAGAAAATCACTTACGACGAGTTTGTGCGCATGCTTGACGAAGGAGAGATCAAGTCTGTCGTGATCGGCGTGGATTCCATCGACATAACGCCGAAAGCGGAGCTCAGCGCAAGGGGACTCGTCCGCTACTACACGACGAGGACAGAGGATATCACAGCCCTCACGGAGCGGCTGATCAAGGCGGACGTCAAATTCTCGAAGAAAGAGGCGAGCGTCGCCGGAGAAGTCATTTCCACGATCTTAAGTTTCCTGATTCCGTTTGTGCTTTTCATGGTGCTGCTCAGCGTGTTCATGAACCGCATGAACCGCGGCGGGGGAATGATGTCCGTCGGAAAGAGCCGCGCGAGAAATTACGTGCAGAAAAACACAGGCGTGACATTTCTTGATGTGGCGGGCGAAGACGAGGCGAAGGAAAGCCTTCAGGAGGTGGTGGAATTCCTCCACAATCCGGGCAAATACGTACAGATCGGCGCGAAGCTTCCCAAGGGAGCCCTTCTCGTTGGCCCTCCGGGCACCGGAAAGACCCTTCTTGCCAAAGCGGTCGCCGGAGAGGCAAATGTCCCGTTCTTTTCCCTCTCAGGTTCCGAATTTGTGGAAATGTTCGTCGGCGTCGGCGCGAGCCGTGTAAGAGACCTCTTTGAGGAGGCGAAGAAGAACGCGCCGTGCATCATTTTCATCGATGAGATCGACGCCATCGGAAAAACCCGCGAGAGCGGCAGGTGGGGCGGCAACGATGAGCGCGAACAGACGCTCAACCAGCTGCTTGCCGAGATGGACGGCTTTGATTCGTCAAAGGGACTTCTCATCCTTGCCGCGACGAACCGACCTGAGGTTCTTGATCCTGCGCTCCTTCGTCCGGGAAGATTTGACCGGAGAGTGATCGTGGACAGGCCGGATCTTAAGGGGCGTGTGGCGATCCTGAAGGTTCACTCCAAGGACGTTGCGATGGACGACACGGTGGATCTCGATGCTGTTGCGCTCGCAACGAGCGGCGCGGTGGGATCGGATCTCGCGAATATGATCAACGAGGCCGCTATTCTTGCCGTCAAGCACGGAAGAAATGCGGTGTGCCAGAAGGATCTGCTGGAAGCGGTCGAGATCGTGCTGGTCGGAAAAGAGAAGAAAGACCGGATACTCGGGCCGGAGGAGAGAAAGATCGTATCCTACCACGAAGTGGGGCATGCGCTCCTTACCGCTCTTCAGAAGCACACGGAGCCCGTACAGAAGATCACGATTATTCCGAGAACGATGGGAGCTCTCGGATACGTCATGCAGGTTCCCGAGGAAGAGAAATTCCTGAACACGAAAAAGGAGCTTGAGGCGAGACTTGTCGTGGCGCTCGGAGGAAGGGCGGCCGAAGAAATTGTCTTCGACACGGTTACGACCGGGGCAGCGAATGACATCGAGCAGGCGACTGCAATCGCCCGCGCGATGATCACGCAGTACGGCATGTCCGAGCGGTTCGGGCTTATGGGCCTTGCTTCACAGGAAAACAAGTATCTTGACGGCCGCACGGTTCTCAACTGCGGCGATCAGACGGCTACGGAGATCGATCACGAAGTGATGAAGATGCTCCGCACCTCCTATGAGGAGGCGCTCCGGATGCTGAAGGAGCATCGTGAGACGATGGACCGGATCGCGGACTTCCTGATTCAGAAAGAAACGATCACCGGTAAGGAATTCATGGAGATTTTCCGCGAATGCGAGGGTATTGAGGAAGAAACCGGAAATACCGGCGATGAGACGGTCGAAGCCGCCGCGGAAATCAGCGAGTCACAGACGGAAGCCGCAAAGTCCGATGCGGAAACCGGAGGCCCGCAGACAGAGGCCGCCGAAGCCGCCGCGGAAACAGGCGGATTTCAGACAGAGGCCGGCCAGCCGGTCCCCGGGAACGAAGCAGACGCGGATACAGCGCCTGAGATCTGAGGAAAGGCCGGTATGAGCGGATCTTTTATCATCGAGGAAGAACTGAAAAAGCTTCCCGGCCAGCCAGGAGTCTACATCATGCACGGGGCCGGAGATGAGATCATCTACGTCGGAAAAGCGGTTTCGCTTAAAAACCGGGTGCGGCAGTATTTTCAGAGCAGCAGAAACAAATCCCCGAAGATCGTGAAAATGGTCTCGCAGATCGAGCGCTTTGAGTATATCGTGACGGATTCGGAGCTTGAGGCGCTGGTGCTGGAATCGAACCTGATTAAGGAACACCGGCCCAAGTATAATACGATGCTGAAGGATGACAAGACGTATCCTTACATCAAGGTGACGCTGGGAGAGCCATTTCCGCGGATTCTTGTGGCACGGGGCATGAAAAAGGACAGCTCGAAATATTACGGGCCTTATCCGACTTCAGGAGCCGTGAGGGATACCATCGACCTTCTGGTCAGGATGTATCATCTCCGCACCTGCCGGCGGAATCTTCCCGACAAAAGAAGCGGGATGAGACCCTGCCTCAACTATCACATCGGTCAGTGCGACGCGCCCTGCGTCGGGAACATTTCCGAGGAAGATTACCGGGCAAATGTTATGCGCGCCGTCCGCTTCCTGGACGGCGATACGAAAGAGGAAATTGCGGAGCTTACGGAAAAGATGCAGAAAGCTTCGCAGGAAATGAAATTTGAGGAGGCTGCCGGATACAGAGACCTGATCGAAAGCATCCGGATTATCGGGGAGCGGCAGAAAATCACCTCAAATGACGGCGATGACAGAGATATCATCGCGGTCGCCGTGGATACGGCGAAGGAAGACAACGCGTCCATGAACCGGACGGAAGCGGTGGCTCAGGTCTTTTTCGTGAGAGACGGAAAGCTGATCGGGCGGGAACATTTCTTCCTGACCGCCGAGGACACGGAGGAGCCGGCGATGATCCTGCGGAGCTTTATATCGCAGTATTACGCGGGAACTCCGTTTATACCGAAGGAACTGATGATCGAGCGGGAAATCCCCGACCGGGAGCTTCTCGAGGAATGGCTTTCCGAAAGCCGGGGAAAAAAGGTGCGTATTCTCGTGCCACGCAGAGGCACAAAGGAAAAGCTGGTGGAGATGGCCGCGGAAAATGCGGCGAATACGCTGAAGCGCGACCGCGAGCGCATGGTGCGGGAAGAAATGCGTACCAGCGGCGCGGTACGGGAGATCCGGGATCTTCTCGGAATCGTCTCCGCAAACCGCATGGAGGCGTACGACATTTCCAATATCAGCGGATTTGAATCCGTCGGCTCAATGATCGTCTACGATAAAGGGAAGCCGAAGAAGACTGATTACCGGAAATTTAAAATCCGGACGGTGGAAGGCCCGAATGACTACGCGTCGATGGAAGAGATCCTGACCCGGCGATTTACGAGGGCAAAGGAAGGCTCCGCCGGATTTACGGTGCTCCCGGACCTCGTCCTGATGGACGGAGGAAAAGGCCAGGTGCATATCGCCGAGCAGGTGCTTCGGGATATGGAGCTTGATATTCCGGTGGCGGGCATGGTAAAGGACGATTTCCACCGGACCCGCGGAATCTGGTTTCACGATGAGGAGCTGCCGATTGACACCTCATCCGAAGGTTTTAAGCTCATCACGAGGATTCAGGACGAGGCTCACCGGTTCGCGATTGAGTATCACCGGCTGCTTCGCAGCAAGGGGCAGGTGAGATCGCTTCTTGACGATATCGAAGGCATCGGG
The DNA here is from genome assembly GCA_902797075.1 of uncultured Lachnospiraceae bacterium. Taxonomy (GTDB): domain Bacteria; phylum Bacillota; class Clostridia; order Lachnospirales; family Lachnospiraceae; genus Chordicoccus. Next base: position 6,689 of record CADBRO010000305.1, on the reverse strand, counting down.
GAGACCAGGAGGAAAGCTCTGCTCAGGTCCTTCGGCTCACTGGAGGCAATCCGTGACGCAGGCATCGAGGAACTTTCCCAGGCGCCTTCGATGAACCGTAAGGCAGCGGAAACCGTCTGGGCCTATTTTCACAAAGAGAATGAGGGAGGATCCGAACCATCATGAAAACCGTTGTCACGCTTTCGAGACTGGCGGAAGCACTGGAGCTTCAGAATCTGACCCCGGATATCGATATGTCAGGGATTGAACTGACTACTCCGGATATCAACAGGCCGGCGCTGCAGCTGACCGGATACTACGAGCATTTTGTGAGGGAGCGCGTGCAGATTATCGGTTACGTCGAGTATTCCTACATCATGCAGCTTCACGAGGACGAGCGCAACCGGATCTATGAACGCTTTATCGCGAGCGGTATTCCCTGCGTGATTTTCACCACGCTCACGGAACCGTCGGAACAGATGCTGGATATCGCGAGAAAGTACGGCGTGCCCACGCTGGTCACCGAAAGAACCACCAGCGGCTTTATGGCGGAAATTATCCGCTGGCTCGGCGTCGAGCTTGCCCCGAGCATCTCTGTGCACGGCGTTCTCGTGGATGTCTACGGCGAGGGCGTTCTGATCATGGGTGAAAGCGGTATCGGAAAGAGCGAGGCGGCTCTCGAGCTTGTACGGCGCGGACACCGCCTTGTGAGCGACGACGTGGTGATTATCCGGAAGGTTTCGGACGTCACTTTAGTCGGATCCGCTCCGGATCTCACGAGGCATTTTATCGAGCTTCGCGGAATCGGGATCATCGACGTCAAGACTCTTTACGGAGTCGAGCACGTCAAGAATACCCAGGCGATCGATCTTGTCATCAAGCTTGAGGACTGGAACCGGGAACGGGAGTATGACAGGCTCGGCCTTGAGGAGGAATACACGGAATTCCTCGGAAATAAGGTGGTCCAGCACTCGCTTCCGATCAGGCCGGGCAGGAACCTGGCCGTGATCGTTGAGACCGCGGCGGTGAATCACCGGCAGAAGAAAATGGGTTATAATGCGGCGCAGGAACTCTATCGCCGTTTTCAAGAGAATATTACTGCACACAGGGAGGGAAAAGTATGAGCAGCTATTGTTTCGGTATCGATGTAGGCGGAACCACTGTGAAGTGCGGTCTTTTCAAGACTGACGGCACACTGGTTGATAAATGGGAGATCGTCACCCGCACGGAAGAAGCGGGAAAGAACATTCTCCCGGATATCGCCGCCACCGTAATGGAAAAGATCAAGGCCGAGGGGATTGAAAAGGCAGACGTCGCGGGAATCGGCGTCGGCATTCCCGGACCGGTGAAGGACGGCAAGGTTCCGGTAGCGGTTAATCTGCACTGGGGCGAAACCGACATCGAAGGCATCCTTGGCGGTCTTACGGGACTTCCGGTCAGAGCCGGCAACGACGCCAACGTCGCTGCGCTCGGAGAAATGTGGAAGGGCGGCGCTGAAGGCTATGACAATGTCATCGTCGTAACCCTCGGAACCGGCGTCGGCGGCGGCATCATCGTCGGCGGCAAAATCGTCGAAGGCGCTCACGGAGCCGGCGGAGAGATCGGACACGCTCATGTTGACGATTCGATCACCGATCCCTGCAACTGCGGAAACTGCGGCTGCCTCGAGCAGGTCGCGTCCGCGACCGGCGTTGTACGTCTCGCGAAAGAGGCGCTCGCAGCCAAGGATCCGTCTGTTGTCACGGTACTCGATCCCTCGGACGTTTCCTCGAAAAAAGTGTTTGACGCATACAAGGAAGGCGACGCGCTCGCAGGCGAGATCGTTGATAAATTCGCTTCCTATCTCGGCAAAGCGCTCGCGGGATTTGCCTGTGTCGTCGATCCGGACGTCGTCGTTATCGGCGGCGGCGTATCGAAGGCAGGACAGCCGCTGATCGACGCCGTGACCCGCTATTTCTGGGAATATGCATTCTCGGCATGCAAGGACACACAGCTCGTTCTCGCAAAACTCGGAAATGACGCCGGTATCTACGGCTCAGCGAAGCTGGTAATCAGTTAAAACGCGCAAAAGTCCCTCGCCGTGAAGCCTCAGAGGTTCAGGCGGAAGTTCAGAAAGGAAAAGTGTCAAATGGCAGAAATTCAGAATCCTGTCGTAACCATCACGATGGAAGACGGCGGCGTGATCCGCGCAGAACTCTATCCGGAGATCGCCCCGAACACGGTCAATAATTTTATCAGTCTGGCAAAGAAGGGCTTCTATAACGGGATCATTTTTCACAGGGTTATTCCCGGATTCATGATCCAGGGCGGCGATCCGACGGGAACCGGCATGGGTGGCCCGGGCTATGCGATCAAGGGCGAGTTCAGCATGAACCGCTTCTCAAACAGTCTGAAGCATACAAGAGGCGTTCTGTCGATGGCGAGGTCGATGAACCCGAATTCCGCGGGCAGCCAGTTCTTCATCATGCATGCGGACGCTCCGCATCTTGACGGCCAGTACGCGGCATTCGGCAAAGTGACAGAAGGCATGGACGTGGTGGACCGCATCGCGGGCACGCAGACGGACTACAGCGACAGACCGTTAACCGGTCAGGTCATGAAGAGCGTAACGGTCGAGACCTTCGGAGAAGATTATCCGGAACCGGATAAGGTCTAAACCGCATTTGTGAACAATCAATGGCTTCCTTGGAAAAGGGAAGCCATTTTGTTATAATACCCACATGGATTATTCGAGATACGGACTGGAAAAGAAGGCAGACGATCTTGCCGCTTCGTCAGCGGCAGTGGAAAAGCGTATCGGCGTGATTGTCATACGCATATTGTTCGCTGTCTTTCTGGCAGGACTTGCGGCGGCCCTGGTCGCCGGTACCATTTTTGTAAGAAATATGATCGCGGACACTCCGTCCGTCGATACCATCAACATCTCTCCCGGCGGTTTCGCCACATTTATCTACGACTCTGAAGGAAATCAGCTTCAGAAGCTTACCTCCTCCAACTCCAACAGGACAGCGGTTTCCATCGGAAATGTTCCGGTGGACCTTCAGCATGCGGTTATTGCGATCGAGGACGAGCGCTTTTACAAGCACAAGGGAATCGATCTGAAGGGAATCCTGAGGGCTGCCGCAGTAGCCGTGAAGAACCGTTTCCGGCTCACGGAAGGCGCGAGCACGATCACGCAGCAGCTGCTGAAGAACAACGTCTTTACGACCTGGACCGAGGAGAAGACGCTTGCCGACCGGATCCGGAGGAAACTCCAGGAGCAGTACCTCGCGGTGAAGCTTGAGGAGAAGCTGCAGAATAAGGACCTGATTCTCGAGAACTATCTGAATACCATCAATCTCGGGGCAGGCACTTACGGCGTGCAGGCGGCGTCCAGAAAGTATTTCAACAAGGACGTCTGGGACCTTACGCTGTCGGAATGCACCGTACTGGCGGGGATTACGCAAAATCCCGCAAGGTATAACCCGATCCGGAATCCGGAGCAGAATGCGGCGCGAAGGATGCGCGTTCTCGACAAGATGCTGGAGCAGGGCTACATCACGGAGAAGGAGAGGGAGGAGGCCCTCGCCGATCCGGTCTACGAACGGATCACGGCGGCGCAGGAGACCCTTTCGGCAGCGGATACGGTTTACTCGTATTTTGTCGACGAGCTGATCTCCCAGGTCGTCTCCGATCTTGTCAGCCAGCGCGGTTATACCGAGAATCAGGCGTACCAGCTCCTGTTTTCCGGCGGCCTTCGGATCTATACCACCGAGGACAGGAAAATACAGAAGATCTGCGACGAGGAGTACGTAAACGCAGAAAACTTCCCGGAGGAAACCACATACTCGCTGGACTTCGCGATGACCGTCCGCAAGAAGGACGGGAGTCTCATCAATTATAATTCGCAGATGCTTAAAAATCTGATGCGTCAGAAGGACAGCGGATTCGAGCTGATTTTCCAAAGCGAGGAGGAGGGCCGCGCGGCCGTCGAGGAATTCAAACAGAGCGTTATGGACAGCGATGACCAGATTGTCTCGGAAACAGCGGTGTTTTCTCCGCAGCCTCAGTCATCCCTGGTTATCATGGACCAGCATACCGGCTATGTAAAAGCGATCGTCGGCGGCAGGGGCAGGAAGACCGCGTCGCTGACGCTGAACCGGGCCACCGGCACGTACCGTCAGCCCGGATCGACCTTCAAGATCCTCTCAACCTACGCGGCGGCGCTGGACACAGGGCTTAAATCCCTCGCTTCGGTTGTGGAGGACGCTCCATTTAAGTACGCGACGGGAGAAGACGTACATAACTCCGATAACAATTACAGAGGCTGGATCACGATCCGGGAGGCGATCCGCGACTCCGTCAACGTCGCCGCGGTCAAGGTTCTCACCGAGCTCTCCCCGAAAACCGGTTATGAGCAGGTCCGCAAGTTCGGAATCTCGTCCCTTGATCCGGCGCGCGATATCGTGCAGCCGCTGGCGCTCGGCGGCATTTCAAAAGGCGTAAGCAACCTTGAGCTGACGGCCGCCTACGCCGCGATTGCGGATGCGGGCACCTATATAAAGCCGGTTTTCTATACGAAAATTCTTGATCAGTACGGAAACATCGTGATCGACAACACGCCGGAGACGAGAAACGCGGTCAGCGAGAGCACCGCCTGGCTGCTCACGAGCGCCATGGAGGACGTCGTAAAGAGCGGCACCGCCACCCAGGTACAGCTGGAATGCGGTCTGCCAACTGCAGGAAAGACCGGTACGACGAATGACTACCGCAACGTCTGGTTTGTCGGATTTACGCCCTACTACACGATGGGAATCTGGGCAGGATATGATAATAACAGCGTGCTTCCGGAGGAAGGCATCTACAGGGAGTACCACAAGAACCTCTGGAAGAAAATTATGGACAGGGTGTGCGAGGGGCTTCCCGAAGCGGACTTTGTGAAGCCCTACGGAGTCGAGCAGGTCGAAATCTGCGGCATTTCCGGCATGAAGCCCGGGAAATACTGCGAGTTTACGGGATATGAATACGTCTCTCCGGAATATAAACCGGCGAGACGGTGCACGGTATGCGGCAGCGGATATACCGGCTTCGACTATGATTCCTATCATGACGAGACGGATGCCGCTGAAAACGCGGATGCGGAGATTACCGACGAAACCCTGATACCGGGAGACGACGGGATATTCTATGAAGAGACGGAGCCGTATGTTTACGACCCCGAAGATGACGCGGCTGGCGATACCTTCGAGGGGGTTGAGGATTATACCTACGAAGAGGGCGAGGAATATACCTACGATACCGGGGACGACGAAGGCGGCTTTATGACGTACGAAGATGAGGATGTGTTCGGTTAGGAGAGCGGAGAGGCTTCCTCATAGGTGACGGCGCCGGCAATCCCGCAGATTCCCTGGCCGTCCGTGGTTTCGGCCACAAGCTTCGCCATCCGGTCCTCGGATCCGGCGGGGACAGTGACGAGGAGCGTCACTCCGTCCGTGAAAATGGTGTCCGTCACCGTGACGCCTTCTTTTGCGAACAGATACTGAAACTTGCCGTAGGCAGGGTATGAGCATGTGATGCGCATGCTGATACCCTGTTTTATTGTGACGATATCCGCGGCCTCAAAGGCAGCCTTCGCGGCGGCGGAATAGGCGCGGACAAGACCTCCCGTTCCCAGGAGCGTGCCGCCGAAATAACGGGTGACTACAATCAGGGACCGGTGGAGATTAAGGCCGTTAAGGATTTCCAGCATCGGCTTTCCCGCGGTTCCGGAGGGCTCGCCGTCATCGCTTGAGCGGATGATCTCGTCCGGCGTTCCCGGCTCCCCGACCACGTAGGCGAAGCAGTGATGACGGGCGTCATAATGCTTTTTTCTCACCTTTGCAATATAGTCTTCCGCGTCAGATAAGGTATCTGCCCGGACGGCTTCTCCGAGAAACCTGGATTTTTTTTCAATGATTTCCGAGAAACCGTCGTTTTTGATTGTGCGGTAGTCGATGGACATGATGAAGGTCTCCTTTAAGAAGCCGGGCGGATGCCGGGCGCTTTAAATATCCCTGTACTGCTCCGTGTAGAGTTTGTAATAATAACCTTTTTTCGCAAGGAGCCCGGAATGGGTGCCCTGCTCAACGATTTTGCCGTCGTCCACCACAAGGATGACGTCGGCTCCCGTAATCGTGGAAAGGCGGTGGGCGATGATAAAGGATGTTCTGCCGTTTGTCACGACAGAAATCGCGTTCTGAATGGCTTTTTCCGTGAGCGTGTCGACGGACGCGGTTGCTTCGTCGAGAACGAGGAGAGCCGGATCGGCCAGAAGAGCCCGGGCGAAGGAAAGAAGCTGCTTCTCGCCTACGGACAGCATGCTGCCGCCTTCACCGACTTCACTGTCGAGGCCGTTCTCCATGTTCCGGACGATATCGTCCGCCGCAACGAGGCGGAGCGCCTTCCAGATCTCGTCGTCTGTGGCCTCCGGTTTTCCGTACTTCAGGTTTTCCCTGACGGAACCCTGAAAGAGATGGGGAGACTGAAGAACATAACCCAGATGCGAGTGAAGCCAGAGCGCGGAGCGCTCTCTTGCGTCTCTTCCGTCGATCAGCATGGTTCCCTCTGTCGGCTCGTAGAAGCGGCACACAAGATTAACCAGTGTTGATTTTCCCGCTCCGGTTTCTCCGACGATAGCGACCGTCGTTCCCTGCGGAATTTTGAGGCTGAAATGTTCGAGAACATTTTCTTCT